>JBDSSU010000474.1:0-13872 GCA_039928635.1 Opitutaceae bacterium
GGATCGGCGAATGGTGCGAGCACGGCGGCGAGTTGCTCCCTCGTGAAGGGTTTCTCCAGTACCGCATCGGCTCCTTCGGCGGTCGCGAGCTTCAGATAGTTGGTTTCGACGATGCGTCCCGCCCCCGACATCGCGATGACGGTCAGCTCGGGAAAACGACTCTTGAACACTCCAATGATCTCCAGGCCTTCCTTTCCCGGCATGATGAGGTCGGTCATTAAGACTTCCGCGGACTCCTGCTCAAACATCAGCATCGCCTCGTCGCCGTTGTCCGCTTCGCGAACGCTGTGTCCCATTTTCGTCAGGGTGGCCCGCAACATCGGGCGGAAAAGTTCGTCGTCGTCCACGATGAGGATGCGCAGCATGGATTATCCTTTCGAAGTCGGGTTGAGGAGATGGAAGACGGCCGCGCCCAGCGCCCCGACGACCACCGGCTTCAGCAGCAGTTTGCTGATGCCCATCGCCTCCACCTTTTCGGCATTGAGCGTCGCGCTATACCCCGTCGTGAGAATGATCGGGAGGTCTGGCCGGAGGGCATGGATCTGCTCGGCAAGCGCGGTGCCCGTAAGCGCGGGCATCATGTAATCGGTGATGACAAGATCGTACGCGCCGGGCTGGGCGTGAAGAGCAAGGAGCGCCTCGCGCGGATTGGTGTATGAGTCGACCTGGTATCCAAGCCGTTCCAGGATGCGCTTGCCCATGTTCGCCAAGGGCGCCTCGTCATCGACCAAGAGAATTTTCTGGCCGGTTCCACGGGGAATCTCGGCGATTTTCGGAGTCGAAACCAGATCCGCCGCCACGTGCGCCGGAAAATACAGGTGGAATGTGGTGCCTTCACCCACCCGGCTTTCGACGGACACCGCTCCTTCATGGCTTTGCATGATCCCATGGACTACCGCGAGACCGAGCCCCGTCCCCTCCCCGGGCGGCTTGGTGGTGAAAAACGGTTCAAAGATCCGGCTCTGCGTGGCCGGATCCATGCCGTGGCCGTTGTCGCCGATGGAAAGTCGCACGTAGGTTCCGCGGCGCAAACCGGCCAGGCTCGAGACCGCTGCCGCATCGAGCTGGAACTTCTCCAGTTTGATCGTGAGGCGTCCCGGGCCGTCTTTCATCGCGTGGGCCGCATTGGTGCAAAGATTCATCACGACCTGATGAACCTGCGTAGCGTCGGCCATCACGTTGGGGGTATCGGGCGCCGGCGAGAGGACAAATTCCACCGTCGTGGGAATGGTCGCGCGCAAAAGCTGGAGGGCTTCGTCGAGCACGACGCGGAGTTTCAGGGGCTTTCGCTGAATTTCCTGCCGTCGGCTGAAGCTGAGAATCTGGCGGACCAAGTCGGTGGCGCGCCTGGTGCCCTGAAGTACGGCGCCAAGGTATTCGGTGACCACCGGGTTCTCGGCAGTTTCCCATTTCGCCAGTTCCGTATAGCCCCCGATCGCGGCGAGGACGTTGTTGAAGTCATGGGCGATTCCGCCGGCTAGGGTCCCGATCGCCTCCATTTTCTGCGCCTGCCGAAACTGCTCCGCGAGCTGTTGTCGCTCGATGAACTGCCCCAGCTGGGTGCCGAACGCGGCGAAGAGCGTGAGGACTTCGGGTTCCGGTTTGCGCGATTCCTGGCTGAAGAATTCCACCACGCCCAGCACTTGGCCGTGGAGCTGAATCGGAAATCCCACGGCGCCGCGAAGGGGAATTAACGCCGCGGAAGCGGCACGCTTGAAGTCCGAGTCTTGCGCCACATCCGGGACCCACGCGGTCTGCATGGCTTCCCATACCCGCCCGGGCAAACCCTCCCCGACTTTGAAGCGGGAGGTGCGAGCCACCTCCGCAAAACCACGATATTCTTCGAGAGCGGGATGGCAGATCTCGATGCAATGCAATACGTCGGCCGAGCGGTCGATCATCCAAAAGCCGCCAACCTCCCATTCCATCAACCGACAGACGGCCGCCAGCAACTGACGCGCGGTCTGCGGCAGGCTCGCCGCTTCCGCGAGAATTTTGGTCACCGCATGTTGCAGCTCCACGCGCAGTTCCCCGGATTTCCTTTGCGTAATGTCCTCGGCCACCCCGACGACTCGCTGAACCGGTCCGTCCGTGTTCTTGATCGGAAACGCCCGGTCTCTGACCCAACGCAGCCCGCCGTCGGGGCGGAGAATGCGGTAGGTTTCATCGTAGTCGCCGGAGGTTTGTCTGGTCCTGACAGCCCTGACCACCCGCTCGCGATCCAGAGCGTGAATGCTGTCGCTCCAGGAACTCGGCGCAGACCGCAGGCTCTCGCATGACCTTCCCCAGATCTTTTCGTACGCCGGACTGACATAAAGCATCTCGTTTCTGGCCAAATCCGTCATCCAGAAGACCTCATGGATGTTCTCGGCGATCTGGCGGAAACGTTCCTCGCTCGAACGCAGTGCCGTTTCCACCTGCTTTTGGTCTTCCAGCAAACTCAACAAAGCCCGGCGCGAATTATCGGCGGCCGCAAACAGCCGGCTCGTTTCCCGTTCTTTCGCCAGCAGTTGCCTGGCGTGGCGGTTAAGTTCCAACTGCGCCACCACGCGGCGGCTCAGCGCTCGCAATGCCGTCAATTGCTCGGGAGACAACGCCCGTGGCTGCCGATCCATGACGCACAGGGCGCCGAGCGCATGGCCATCGGGAGTCACCAGCGGCGCGCCGGCGTAAAACCGGATCTTCAAGTCCGAGGTGACCAGGGGATTGGCTGCGAAGCGTGGATCGAGTTCCGCGTCGCGGACCTCGAACACTTGGTCGGCGTGCAAAATCGTGTGCGCGCAAAACGCGATGTCCCGCGAGGTCTCTGCGGATTCCAAGCCGATCCGCGACTTGAACCACTGCCGGTTGCCGTCCACCAGCGACACCATCGCCGTCGGCACCTGGCAGATATGGGCGGCGAGCAGGGTGAGATCGTCGAACGCCTCTTCCGGTGCGGTATCGAGCACCTCGTAGGCCCGGAGCGCTGCGAGGCGCTGGGTTTCTCCCGCCGGAAGAGGTGCCTTCATGGGGATTCCACCGCGTACCGGGCGGGCTTTTGCTGCTCGGCGAGCAGCTGATTTACTTCCGCCTTGAGCGCCAGGATGCGATCCTCGCGACCGACGGTGACATCCTGCCAGCGGCGAAGCTCGTCCAGCTGACCTTTGATTTTCTCGGCCGCCTGCTTTCGGTCCGTGATGTCTTCCCCGATGCTGGCGATCCCGCGAACGATTCCCTGGGCGTCGCGCAGCGTCGTGTTGCTCCAGGCGATATCACGCAACCGGCCCTCCCTGGTCTTGATCGGATGTTCGTGGTGCGGGGGGAAGGTCCCCGCAACAATCGACGCACGGAAATCCCGGACCGTTTCAGGATCGGACTCTGGCAGGAACGTGGTGAACGAGTTCTTCCCCATCACCTCGTGTTTTTGCCACCCCGTGAGGCGGAGCAGGTAGTCATTGCAGAAGGTGACGTTACCGTCCCGATCCAGCGTCCAAGCGATGAGCTGAATGTTTTCGAGCAGCTCCCGGAACCGGGCTTCGCTGGCGCGCAACGCATCCTCAGCCTGCCTTCGCGCGGTGATGTCGAGCGAAAGAATAAACAGCCCCTCCGGGACCGGCTGGATGAAAAGATGGTACCACGCCTTCGATCCGTCCGGACAAGCAAATTGGTTTTCGAACTGGTGAGGCTTGCCCTCGGTCATGCAATGCCGCAGGTGCGAAAACATTTCGGTGTTTTCAATGCCCGGGAAGCACTCCTGCATCGTGCGGCCAACAAGATCCTCGACCGACTTCTGTCCGTGACCCGCCGCGATTTCGTTGAGGTAAACGTAACGCCAGTCGCGGCTGATGATCTGACAGCCCTCCATGAGATTCTCCAACGTGGACCGGAAAAGTTTTTCGCTGGCATGCAGCGCCTGTTCCGCTTTGCGACGTTCCCCCCGCAGCCGGTTTGACTCGAGTGCTTGCGTCACCGCTAACCCGAGACGCGCGAGCCGGTCTTTCAACAAGTAATCCGAGGCACCCATCTTCATCGCGGTCACGGCGGTCTCTTCGCCAATCGTGCCGGAGATGAGGATAAAGGGGATTTCCAGATTACGCTCCCGCAAGATCTCCAGCGCGCGCAGGCCGCCAAACTGCGGCATGCGATAATCCGAAAGGACGAGACCGAAGTTCTGCTGCGAAAGTCGCGCGGCGTAATCGGCTTCCGAATCCACGCGCTCCCATTCAATCGAGAAGCCGGCCCGCTTGAGCTCGCGCACCACGAGCTCCGCATCCTCCGGGCTGTCGTCGGCCACCAGCACTCTGATCGATCGATCCATGCGTTTTATTCGGCTCCTTTGGGAGGTTGGTTAAGATTTAACCAATAAAGACCCAACTCTCTCACCGCTTCCGAGAGCTATCAAAATTGACTGGTTTCACGATGTAGCTGTTCACCCCGAGCCGGTAAGCATCGACGATGTCCCGCTGCTCCTTCGAAGAAGTGAGCACCACCACCGGGATGATTTTGGTTTGCGGATCGGCGCGGAGGCGCCGTAGCACCTCGATCCCGTCGATCTTTGGAAGCTTCAGATCCAGCAGTATAACCTTGGGAGTATCCGCAATTTGGCGTTTCGCATAAGCTCCTTGGCAGAAAATAAAATCCACGGCCTCCGCGCCGTCGCGGCACACCTGCACCCCGTGGGAAAGGCCGGCCTTTCGGAGCGCGCGCCGGGTGAGTTCCAAGTCCTCGGGATTATCTTCGACCAACAGGAGATCGACGGGGGCCGGTGTGAGTTCGGTCATGCTTTGACTTCTTTTTCCAGGGTGAAAAAAAACGTGGCGCCGACCTCGAGCTCAGCTTCCGCCCAGACTCGCCCGCCGTGACGCTGCACAATTCGTTGGACGATCGCCAGTCCGACGCCGGTCCCTTCGAATTCCTCCGCGCGGTGCAGGCGTTGAAACACGCCAAAGAGCGCGCCGGCATAGCGCATGTCGAAGCCCGAACCGTTATCCTTCACAAAATAAACGCTCTCCCCGTTTTGCATCTCACCGCCGATCTCAATCACGGCGAGGTCGCGCTTGCGGGAGTACTTGAGCGCGTTCGACAGGAGATTGACCCACACCTGCTTGAGGAGGGCCGGCTCTCCCTTGCAAGGCGGCAGGTCTCGCAGCCGAACCTCGACGCGCCGGTCCATCCAGGGAGCGCCGAGTTCGTGGATCGTCGTCTGCACGAGTTTGCTCATATCCACGACGCGTTTTTCTAGAGGGTGCCGGCTCAGCCGGGAGAACGCCAGCAGGTCGTCAATCAACGCTCCCATGCGCTGGGCGGCACCGCGGATGGTTTTCAAATAACGCTGGCCTTCCTCCGGCAATGCCCCGCCGAAATCATCCAGCACCGCCTGCGAAAAACCGTCGACCGCCCTGAGCGGCGCCCGCAAATCGTGCGACACCGAATAGCTGAACGCCTCCAATTCCTTGTTGGCCGCTTCGAGTTGCGCGGTGCGATCCACCACGCGTTGTTCCAGCTCGGCGTTGAGTTCGCGAATTTTTTCCTCGGCGGTCCGTCGCTCGATCGTGGCCCAGCACCGTTCCACCACATCATGCACGATCGTGATTTCAGTTTCGTTCCAGTCTCGGGGCGTCACCTGGTGCACGGCCATCATCGCGCGCAGTGCGCCTTCCTTGACGAGGGGACAGACGATGATCGCCTGAACGCCGATCGCCCTGAACATGTCCGCTCCGTCGGCAGGGGAAAGCTCTGCGTCGACATCGCGAATCACCAGGGTCTGCCCGCGTTCCAGTGTCGCGACCGCACGCGTGCCAAAAAGCGAAAGCTGGTAGTCCCCCACGGTGCTCACGCAGCCGTCGGTGTAGTCGTGGCGGATGTGGAACTTCTCTCCATCCGCCGCCACGTCCGCATAAGCGCAGCGTGACACCTGCAGGTGCCGGCCAAGCAGCGCGGCGACAACGGTCATGATCTGCTCGGTATCGGAAAGGGTGCGAGTCGCCTCGCCGAGATCGTTGAGGAAGCGAAAATGTTCTTCGCTCTCCTGGAGCGCTCGTTCCACCGCTTTTCTTTCCGTGATGTCCTGGACGTTTGCGCGAATGCCGATCGCCGTACCGGCATCGTCCCGCACCAGCTGGTCTTTGATGAGCACGGGAAAGGCGGCACCATCCTTGCGCCGGAACATCCGCTCGAAAGCGGGGGGAAGGGAAATGCCGGCGAATTTTTCGAACACCGCGCGCTCCGAGAGGATGGGATCTGCCGAGATTTTCCAGACAAACTGCCCGAGCAATTCCTTCTCCGTGTAACCGAGCATCTCCAGCTCGGCCTTGTTGATCCGGACAATCCGCCCCTGGCGATCGATTTCATGGTAGCCGACTGGCGCGTTCGCGAACAAATCCTTGAATTCCTCCCTGCTCGTGCGAAGCGCGGACGCCGATCGCATCCGCTCGGTGATATCACGGGCGACCTTGGAAGCGCCAATGACCTTCCCCGCGGAGTCGCGGATCGCCGAAACGGCGATGGAGACGTCGACGAATTTACCGTCCCGGCGTTGCCGCACGGTATCGAAGGGCTGAATGCTTTCACCGCGGCGGATGCGTTCCAGGATCGTGGCTTCCTCATGCTGCCGCTCCGGCGGGATTAGCCGCATGATCGGCTGCCCGATCATCTCTTCCGCCGTGTAGCCGAAAAGCTTCGACGCGCCCACATTCCAACTCGTCACCACGCCCGCCAGATCTTTCCCGATGATCGCGTCGTCCGACGACGCGACAATCGCGGCGAGCTGGGCGGCGGCGCCCTCGATCCGCTTTCGCTCCGTCACATCGCGCATGCTCGTGAGAATGCACGGCTCGTTGTTGAACGTGATTATCCTCGAAGAGATGGCGAAACGACGGAGTCGGCCGTCGGCAAACTTAAGCGTCGTCTCGTGACCGAGGCATTCCCCTTTCTCCTTCAACGTGCGCAGGAAATCGAGCCGCTCCTGCTCGCTCACCCAGTTGGAGAACTCCGGAGCCGCCTTCCCGATGACGTCCTCCGCCGTGACTCCCCAGAGCTGACACAGCGCGTCGTTCGCCCGGATCACCGTCCGGTCCGAGGGGCGGGAAACCAGCACACACTCCGGACTCAGCTGAAAGGATTTGGCGAACAACTCTTCGCTATGGCGCAACGCGGAGGTCTGCTCCTGGACTTCGTCGCGCATTTTTTCGAACGCCCGCGCGAGTTGCCCGATCTCGCCGGTCGCATTGACGGTGGTCACCAGGGGTTGCCCCGCGCCGAACGCCTCAACCGACCGCGTCAGCGTCACCACCGGCTTCGCCAGCGAGCGCGCCAGCCAAACGCCGAGCCCCGCAGCGAGCAGAGCGACCATCCCGCCGGCCATCACGCTCGACTGCCTCACCGGGGCGAGGGTCGCCAGCAAACTGGCTTCTGGAGCCATCTCGATAACGCCGATCCACTCGCCTCCCTCCAACCGAAGGGGCGCCAGCGCCACTCCTTCGACGGCGCCGTCCGGACCTTCCTTCAGCCCCGCGCTGCGATCCATCCTGCCCAAGTTCCCCGCGAGACTTGGATATTCGCTCTGCAACCGGTCAGTCCCGCCGAGTTGGAAACCGAAAGTGCGCTCGACCCGTGGATGCAGCAGGAAGAAGCCTCCCGCGTTGACGATCAACAAACGGTTCTCCTCGGGCGTCGTCCGCTTCACTCGCGCGAAAAGCGGCCGCAGGTCGACATTGAGGACCACGATCCCGAAGGGCTCGCCATTCGCACCTTGGACGGGAGTGGCAATTCGAATGACCGGGAGATGAGGTTCCTCGATTTTCCCCTGCTCCACGTTCAGGTCGATTCGCGACAAGTAAATCGCGCCTTTCGCCAGTTTGATCGTCTCGGCGAAATAGTCCCGGTCGCCCTTTTGCTGCAGCGCCTCCTCGGGCACGATGCGGATTTCCTCCCCCGCCCTGCCGCGATCCACCCGCACGATTTCACGACCGTCCTCGGCCGCACCGATGAACCGCAGCTGCACATAATCACGCTTGGCCTCCAGTTCCGCGACGAAACGCCGTGCCAGCCGCGCGCGCCACACCTGCTCGGTCGCGCCGTCCTGCGGGTCGATCCCGCCGTTTCCGCGCGCCCGGATAATTCCCTCCAAGGCCGCGGCTCCGTTGGTGAACGCCTGCACATCATGGCGTGCCGCCGCGATCACTTCTGCGATCAGTGCCGCCTGGCCGCTGACGTGCTCTTCCAAACGCGAAAGTTCCACCGGCAAAATAGCAGCCTCCAACCTGCGGTAAGTGAGGACCCCGACCATCGCAGCCGTCGCCAAGGCCAGCACTGCCATCGCCAACGTGAGTCGCGCCGTGATCGTCATGCGGACGCGCCCCAAAGAGCCCCAGCTCGGCGCGTCGCCCAATCATAGCGGGCGGGCGAAACGTTCGGCGCGCGGCAAGTACGGAACGGTTTTGGCGATGGCACGGGGCTGATGACCGATTTGATCAATCCGCGGCAGACTTAGGCGCGCCGCTTCGTCCGGGCAGTGCCCACTTCAGATTCAATCGCGTCGATACGCGGCTGAGGTCGACGAGGCCCACGGGCTTGAGGATGTAATTCGCGGCACCGAGGCGCGCGCACTCCATGATCGTGCGGTCATAGCGCGAACCCGTGAGCACCACCACCGGAATATCCCGCGTACTTTCTTCGTGCTTCAATCGTTGCAGGACCTCGAGTCCGGAGATTTTCGGCAGCCCAAGATCGAGCAGCACGAGCAAAGGAGGAATGCGTTCGCCACGACGTTTCCGTTTGTCGGCCCCAAAAAAATAATCGAGCGCTTCCTGCCCGGTGCTCAACGTTTTCACCGGATTCATCACTCTAGCCCGCGTCAGCGATCGAAGCGTCAGTTCCACATCGGCGGGATCGTCCTCAACCAGGAGTATCTCGCCCAGCTTGCGCGGACGCCCGTCTTCGTTCGTCAACGCCAGGTCTCCTCCCGCAAACGTCAGCAAGCTTCCCACCGACACCTCGAGCGCATCAGCGAGATTCGCGATGCTTTGCAGCGAAAGATTGCGGGCACCACGCTCCACATCGGCGATGTAGGTCCGGTGCAAATCGGCACGCCACGCCAGCTCTTCCTGGGTGATCCCCAAGTTCTGGCGACACGTCCGAACCACAATGCCGAGGGAAGCCTGGAGGGTGGCACCGGATTTCAAAACGTGAGTTCGTTTGGCCACTGCCATGACAATATCAGAGCTCTCAACAGACTATGAGTGACAACGCCCGCTTTCCCGAGCGGCGGAAGAGGATTTAACAGGAAGTTTTTATTTTCGCTGCCCGTCCCATCATCGAGACCGGCGAGTGACGGGGACAGGCTTGTGCGGCAAACTCCCCTCTTGCAAGGCCTCTGGGGCGCCTCTGTTCTCTCGCCTTCACGTCCCGACATGACCTCCGCCGAAATCCGCCAGAGCTTCCTCGATTTTTTCGCCCAGCAGGGACACACGATCGTCCCCTCCGCCTCGCTGATGCCGGACTCCCCCGGCCTGCTCTTCACCAACGCCGGCATGAACCAGTTCGTGCCGATCTTCCTCGGTGACCGCGCCCCCGACGTTTCCAAATGGGCCGGCGCCCGCCCCGCGAAAGACACCCGCGCCGCCGACACGCAGAAATGCATCCGTGCCGGCGGCAAACACAACGACCTCGAGGACGTCGGCTACGACACGTATCATCACACGCTCTTCGAGATGCTCGGCAACTGGTCCTTCGGCGATTACTTCAAAAAGGAATCGCTCAACTGGGGCTGGGAGCTGATCACGAAAATCTGGGGCATCCCGCCGAAACGCCTCTTCGCGACGGTCTACTCGCCCGACAAAAGCAAAGGCGATCCCTCCGACTTCGACCAGGAGGCCTACGATATCTGGGCCGCGATTTTCAAAAAGGAAGGCCTCGATCCCGCGGTCCATATCGTCCACGGCAACAAGAAGGATAATTTTTGGATGATGGGCGACACCGGCCCCTGCGGCCCGTGCTCGGAAATCCATTTCAACCTGCTGCCCAGCGACGACGAGATCGAAGGCCGCAAAGGCGTGAACGCCAGCAGCCCACGCTGCATCGAGATCTGGAATCACGTATTCATCCAGTTCAACGCGAACGCCGACGGCACGTTCTCGCCGCTCGCCGCGAAACACGTCGACACCGGCATGGGCTTCGAACGCGTCGCTGGCATCTACGCGACGACGAAAGGCTTCAAGGATTTCACCGCCGAGCCGTCGAACTACGAAGCGGATGTTTTCGCTCCGCTCTTCGCGAAGATCACCGCGCTCTCCGGAAAAACTTACGGTCGCACCGTCCCGACGAAACGCGAAGGCCTGAGCGAGCAGGAGAACATCGACATCGCCTTCCGCGTCCTCGCTGACCACGCGCGCACGATCAGCTGCGCGATCGCGGATGGAATTCTCCCGAGCAACGAAGGCCGAAACTACGTCATCCGCCGCATCCTCCGCCGCGGGATTCTTTACGGAAAAAAGCTGGGCCTGCAGACCGGCTTCTTCGAGCAACTCGTCGCGCCGGTAGTAGAATCGTTGGGAACGGTGTTTCCAGAACTGGTCCAGCGCCAAGACATGATCCGTCGCGCGATCCGGAGTGAAGAAGAGAGCTTTGGCCGGACGCTGGATCGGGGGCTGCAAATCTTCGAAAAATCGGCGCCTGGGATACCGTCTGGTCCGTGGAGCGCGCGCGTCTCGCGTGCCACGTCCGGCGTCTCGCCGGACGCTTCTGGAGATATCCGCTACACCAAGCGCCGCCTCCCGCATTTCGAGCGGCCCTGGGGAAAATATCACATCACCTTTTCGACTCTCGCCCGACGCCCGCTCTCACCCGCCGCGCGCCAGATCGCCCTCGATAGCCTGCTTCATGGCCACCGTGAGGGACGTTACCACCTGTTCGCCGCCTGCGTGATGCCAGATCACATCCATGCGCTGCTGGAACCTCAGCCCAAAGCGAGCGCGACCGATGGGCCGACGGACTTTCATGCTCTCGCGGAGATACTTCAGTCGCTAAAATCCTTCATGGCGCATGCCATCAACAAAGCGGAGAACAGCTCTGGTTCCGTGTGGGAAAAAGAATCCTTCGACCGTCTGATTCGCTCGGAGGGCGATCTTCAGGAAAAGTTTTCCTACGTCGTCGCCAATCCGCAGAAAGCTGGTCTGGCCGACGCGGCCGGAAACTATCCGTTTCTTTGGGCCGGCGAATCGGACCCCGAAACGGTTCGGCGAGACGCCGAACCGAGCCCGCGAGACGCGAGCGCTCCCCGGACCGTTTCGGGCTCGGTCGCTTTTGAACTCTACGACACCTACGGCTTCCCGCTCGATATGACTCAACTACTCGCGGCAGAGCGAGGGCTCACGGTCGACACGACGGAGTTCGAGCGCCTCATGGAAAATCAGCGCGCTACCGCTCGGGCCGCTCAGAAAAAAGAAATCATCACCGCCGCCACCGAAGGCGATGCGGCGGTCGATCAAACCGCCACGGTCTTCCTCGGCTATAAGCAAACCAACGCGCAAGGGAAGTTGATCGACATCGTGAAATCGGAGAAGGCCTCCTTCCTCGTCTTCGATCAAACTCCGTTCTACGCGGAGATGGGTGGACAGGCGGGCGACTCCGGCAATGCGCTGATCGACGGCCATCTCGTCCATATCACCGACACGGTGAAGGATAAAGCCGGACGTCACCTCCACAAGATCGAAGGTTCGCCATTAGACATTAGTCATTCGGCATTGGTCATTGGCGCTCGCGCCGAACTCTCCGTCGATCTCGTGCGTCGGCGCGCCATCTCCCGCCACCACTCGGCGGCGCATTTGATTCACTGGGCGCTGCGCAAAATTCTCGGCACGCATGTCCGCCAGGCCGGCACATCGAAGACTCCCGACCGGATGCGTTTTGACTTTTCCCACTTCGAAGCGGTCACGCACGCGCAGCTCCTTGAAGTCGAGAAGCTGGTCAACGAGCACGTACTCGACAACGCGAAGGTCGAATCCTACGAGACTGAGTTCGACAAAAAACCCGAGGGCACCCTCGCCTTCTTCGGCGACAAATACGGCAAGATCGTTCGCGTCGTCGACATCGGCGGTTTCAGCCGCGAACTCTGCGGCGGCACCCACGTCACCACGACGGGCGAGATCGGCGTGATTAAAGTCGTCGCCGAGATGGCCGTCGCCGCTGGCACCCGCCGCATCGAAGCCGTGGCCGGTCAGGCCGCGCTCGATTTCATCGCGCAGCGCGATGCCGCACTCGCCGCCGTCAACGCCCGGCTCAACGCCGGCGCGCACGATGTCGCCCAAAAACTGGAATCCGTTCTCGTCCATCAAAAGGAACTCGAAAAGAAGCTGAAGGCCTTCGAACAAAAAGCCGCGGCCGGACTCGCGGAGGAACTGGCCGCCAAAGCCACCGAACGCGACGGGCTGAAATTCGTTTCGAGCGTCGTCGTGGCCAGCGACATCGAGGTCCTGCGCTCCATCGGTTCGCAGGTGCTGCACAAACTCGGCGAGGGCGTCGTCACGCTCGGTGCCGTGCTCGGCGATCGTGCGAGCCTCGTCGCCTTCTGCTCGCCCGCCGCGATCAAGGCGGGCCACCAAGCGGGCAAACTCGTCGGCGAACTCTCCGCGAAAATTGGCGGCAAAGGCGGCGGCAAACCCGACTTCGCCATGGGCGGCGGCAAGGACCTGGAAAAACTCGCGACCGTCTTCGGCTGAGCTTCAGCGAAGCATCGCTCGCAAGCCAACGACCCGCCATGCCGGAACCGGAGCCATTCAAGCACTGGTTCAACGAGGCCCGCTACCGCTCCATCGCGGACGCGATCGCGCCCCTCGCGCCGCGATTCGATCGAAAGCGTTTTCTTCAGCTCACGATCGACGGCCTCGCTGAGCGCGAACTGATGGACCGCATGCGCCAGACGGCGATCGCCCTCGGCGCGACGTTGCCGGGCGACTACCGGCAACAACTCGCCGTCGTGCTCCAGTTCGCCCCCACCATCGGACATGGATTTGTGGGCGTGGCGCTCGGCGATTTCGTCGCGCGTTTCGGCTTGGACGATCCCGATGTTTCCCTCGACGCCCTGCGCAAGCTGACCCGCCACGGATCGGCGGAGTTTGCGGTGCGCCCCTTCATCGTGCGCGATTCCGACCGCACACTCTCCGTCATGAAAGCTTGGGCGCGTAACGCCGACGAACACGTGCGCCGCCTGGCGAGCGAGGGCTCGCGGCCGCGCCTGCCTTGGGGGATCCGGCTCGCCGAACTGGTGCGCGATCCCTCTCCCACCGCGCCGATCCTGGAACAGTTGAAAGCGGATCCGTCCCTCTACGTGCGAAAGTCGGTCGCCAATCATCTCAACGATATCACGAAGGATCACCCGGCCTGGGTCGTGGACCGCGTGACGGCCTGGGATCGCACCGACGCCCGCACCGCCTGGATCGTCCGACACGCCCTGCGAACGCTCATCAAGCAAGGCCACCCCGGCGCCCTCGCCCTGCTCGGCGTGGGCGGCGCGCCAAAACTTCGTGTCGACCGCTTCGCGGCCACCCCCGCGCGGCTCAAGCTGGGCGGACGCCTCACGCTCGAAGCGAAACTGACCAGCACCGCACGATCGGAGCAGCGACTCGCGGTCGACTACGTCGTGCACTATGTGAAAGCAAAAGGCGGCACCTCGGCAAAAATCTTCAAGTGGAAGGTCGTTTCGCTCGGTCCGAAAGCCCGGCTGACGCTGACCAAGAGCCAGCTCGTACGCGATTTCACCACGCGCCGCCATCACGCGGGCAAGCACCGGATCGAACTCCAGATCAACGGACGCCGGCTGGCCGAAAGCGGGTTTGTGCTGACGAAATAGGAGAAGTTATCCTTTTGGCATTTGGCAACAGATGCATTGCCATTTGG
>JBDSSU010000475.1:0-10846 GCA_039928635.1 Opitutaceae bacterium
CAGGGCGACGTCGGGGGCAGGCTCCTGGCGCGCAGTACGGTTTTCGTCTGAAAATGAGTCCCCGGTATACTTTGCCACGCGAAGCAGTGATCGGACTGCTCGAAGCGTACTGTGCTTTCGAAATCGATCGGATCGTCGACAGCAAAGACTTCGAGTCCGATGCGCGCATTTACTGGGAGAATCAGGGTTTGCCCGTTTCCGCAGAACGCCTGGCGAAATCGCGTTTGTCGTTCGAAAACAACTTTCGAAAGCAACTGCAGTCAGGAATCCCCAACTACGCGGATTTTCGATTTAAGGTTACGGCCGAAGAGCAGCTGCAAACCAATTTTGTGATCGTCACCCTGGTCGGCGCAAAAGCGGATGGGAACAAGTTCTCCCTCAAGATTCCCGTTCTCCAGACCTCGTTGGGTTGGCGAGTGGTCCTTCATCCGGAGTACGATCATTTTTAGCCATGGGCAGGGCGATTTGGGAAAACTGGGTCACGTCTCGACCAGGCTCTCGTTTCGACAAGCGATCCCAATCCTGTCGCCAGGGAAGACCGCGACGAAAGGGCCTGCACGACGAGGATCGCGCCAGCGATGGCGCTAGCTCGTGGTCGCCGCCCGGAGGCGCGACCGATCCTCGGGGATTACGTCCTCGGCGCGGATGCTACCCCGTGACGATTTCGCTGAGCATCTCGGTCGTGCCGCTGAAGTTTTCCTGCGGGACACCCATGCGATCCATCATGGTGAGGAAAAGACGATTCATCGGCGTGCCGATGGGGTATCTCACGTGCTGGCCGGTCTTGAGGCGTCCGCCGCCGTGGCCGAACACCACCGTCGGCAAATCCGAATGCGCGTGCGTGTTGCCTTCGCTGATCCCGCTGCCGTAGACGACCATCGAGTGATCGAGCAGCGAGCCGTCGCCGTCGGGGGTGTTCTTCAGCTTGTCGATGAAGTACGTGAAAAGCTGGGCGTGATAGCAGTTGATCTGGGTGACCTTCTCGATGAACGCGGGATTATTGCGGTGATGGGTCAGCGGATGGTGCGAGTCCGGCACGCCGATCTCCGGATAGGTCCGCAGGCTTCCCTCCCGTCCGATCATCAGGGTCATCACGCGCGTGAGGTCGCCCTGCCAGGCCATCACCTGCAGATCGAACATCAGTTTCAGATGTTCGGCGAACTGCACGGGAATGCCGGCGGGTTTGTCGATGCCCGGATCAATTTGCGTCTGATCACGCTCCGCGGCTTGGATGCGCTTCTCGATCTCGCGCACGCCATGGAGGTATTCGTCGACCTTGCGTTTGTCGGAAGCGCCGAGCGTGCCCATCAGGCCGCGGGCCCGTTCACCGACAAGATCCAGAATGCTGCTGCGATACTGAACGCGCCGGGCGCGGACCTGCGGATCCATCCCGAAGTCCTCCGTGCCGAAGAGACGTTCGAAGACCATCCGCGGATTCGTTTCGGGGGGCAGCGGAGAACTCGGGTTACGCCAGCAAATCGTGTTGTTATAAACACAGCTGTATCCGCCATCGCAGTTGCCGACCGAGCGTGTGTCGTCGCAACTCAACTCGAGCGAAGGCAGGCGCGTCTTTCCGCCCATCGCCGCGGCCACGACCTGATCGACGGAAGTGCCGGATTGCACATCCATGCCGATGGTCTTTTTCGGACGCACGCCGGTCAGGTAGAGCGAGCCGGCCGTGGCGTGTCCCCCTGGATTTCCCGGAATGAGTTCCTCGGGCGCGCCTTTGCCGCCGGTGGCGGCTTTGGGCGCGGGAGGCGCCTCAACGGCGTCGGGGTCGCGGGGTGGGCGCGGAATTTCGTGTCCGAGGCCGGACAGCACCATCAGGTCATTCCGGTAGGCTTCGAAGGGTTTGAGGATGCGGGAGAATCCAAACGCCGAGCCTTCGCCGGCGGGCGCCCAGGACGCCATGGTCACGCCATTGGGAATGTAGGCGAAGCCGAGGCGGTTCGGCGCCTTGCTGGCGGCGAGCTGCGCGCCGCGCGCCATCGCCGGCACCATGGCATCGAGCATCGGGAGGGCGAGGGTGGCGCCGAGTCCTTTGAGGAAGGTCCGCCGCGGGAGGTGTTTTTGGGTGATGATGTTCATGGTTTTCCCCTCGTGCGTTTTTGGAAGGGCAGACTCTTGGCGATCTCGATCACCAAGGCGGAGAAACGGTAATCGTTTTTCTCCAGCTTGCTCGTGAGCTCTTTCACGGTTGGCCGGTCGTGAGCTTCGAGTCCGCGGCCGAGTGCGTAGATGAGCATTTTCTCGGCGAGGCACGCCGCGAACTCCCCGCGATCGGCCGTGATGATGCCCCTAAGTTCATCGGGTCCGCTAAACGACCGCCCGTCGGGCAGTTTGCCGGAGGCGTCGATTGGCATCCTTCCATCCAGGGTTCTCCACGCACCGATCGCGTCGAAATTTTCCAGGCCAACGCCGAGGGGATCCATGCGGGAGTGGCAGCTGGCGCACGAAGGATTTTTGCGATGCATCGCGAGCTGGTCGCGCAACGAAGCGGCGGGGTTGCCTTTGATGGTGTCTTCCAGCGCCGGGACATTGTCCGGCGGCGCGGGAGGCGGCGCGTTGAGAATATTGTCGAGGATCCATTTGCCGCGGAGCACGGGTGAGGTGCGCGTCGCGTAGGAGGAAACCGTCAACACGCTGGCGTGCGTGACGATGCCGCCCCGCGGAGTCCCCTTGAGTTCCACCTTCCGGAATTCCGTCCCCTTCACGCCGGGTATCCCGTAGAAGCCGGCCAGCCGTTCGTTGAGGAAGGAGTAATTGGCATCGAGAAATTCGGTGATGCTCCGGTCTTCACGCACGATGTGGTCGAAGAACAATTCTGTCTCCTGCAGCATCGACATCCGCAGGTATCCGTCGAAGTCCGGGAAGAGATTAAAGTCCGGCGTCACCGACTCCATCTTGCGGATCTGCAGCCATTGCCCGGCGAAATTTTTCGCAAGCGACACCGACTTCGGACTCCGGAGCATGCGGCGAACCTGGTTTTCCAGGACGTCGGGTTTCCGCAGCATGCCGCGATCCGCCGCGGCGAGCAGTTCATCATCCGGCATCGAACTCCAGAGAAAGTAGGAAAGTCGCGTCGCCAGCTCGTGCTCGGTGATCGGTGCTTCAATGCTCTTCGCCGCGGGCTCGCGTTCGATCCGGTAGAGGAAGTCTGGAGACACGAGCACTGCCTGGATCGCGACGGCGAGTCCTTCCTCGAAGGAGTCGCCGGCTTTGCGAACCATGGTGTAGAGCCCAACGTATTTCGCGATTTCGGCGCGCGTCACCGGCCGGCGGAAAGCGCGATGAAGGAAAGTTGAAAGCACTTCATTCGCGGCGCGGGAAGCATTGCGATCGAAGTTTTCGCGCGGGAAAAGTTTTCTGATGCTCTCGGCGCTCGGGCCCTGGACTTGTTTGTACGGGCCGACGATATCGACGTAATCGATGCCAATCTGGGTATCGATCGGAGCTGGCCCGGCGTTGCGGTTGCGTCCGCCGCGGCCACCCCGGCCGCCTCTCGCACCCACGGCAGGCGCAGGTGCGTCACCCGCCGCGGCAACGGCTGCATTCTCAGGGAGGGGAGTGGCGACGGCGGGAGCGGGAACTTCGACCACGACCGGCGCGGGAGTTTCGGGTACCGGTGGCGGCGGATTGCGCTTCGAAGGATTGGGGCCGTTGTACATCGGCGGGAGGCCTTCGAACATGCGCAAGACGGTCGCGGCGACCCAGTGGTCTCCCGCGGGGACGAACATCCGAAATTCCTGCGGCTTGCCGAACAGATCCTGGCGTCCGCCGAGCAGTGAGGGGCCGTCTTCTTTCGGATCGACCTGCAACTCCGTCACCATTTTGCCGTCAAGCCAGAGACCGAGCTCGAGGGGATTGGACCCGAGCGGACGAAACCCGCGGGACGTCACGCGAAAGAGATATTCACCATCGACCGGGAAGCGATGCATCGCGTGCAACGAGCGATCGTTGTTCAGCCCGGTCACGTCGTATTCTTTGGGGACTTCGGTGCGGTTCAGCACGTCGCGTTCGAGCTGCTCGAGTTTCTTGGTTGCCGGGTGAAGCCGCTCGGGTCCGAAAAGGGCCATCCGCGCGGCGCGTTCGGCGGCGATCATGTATTTCTCCATGAGCACGGGCGACATCGACAGGGAGTCGGCGATGTTGTCGAAGCCGTGCGAAGCGTCGTCCTGGGGGAAATCGTCCGCGGGCCAGAGCTTGATCCCGAGCAGCTCCTGGATGGTGTTGTTGTATTCGACGCGGTTCAGCCGGCGCGCCGTCACGCGGCCTGCGATGGGCTTGATGGCGGCATCCGCCCGGGCGAATTCTCCCTTGATCCATTGGATCGCTTGCTGCCGTTCGGCTTCCGTGGGATTGGGGAGACCACCGGGCGGAATCGATTTGGCCGGCAAATCGCTCGGGGGCATTTCCCCGGTCTCGATCATCTGCAGGATCTGCTTCCAGTCTTCGCGGTCCTGCGAAAGCGACGAAGATTTGTCGAAGGGCAGAAGGGTGAAATCACCGGACTGGCGTTCGGCGCCGTGGCACACGAAACAATTTTTCGCCAGGAAAGGCCGGAGCTCCCGCTGATAATGGTCTCCCGCCGATGCCGCATCGGTCTGGGCAAACGCAACCGGTACCGCGAGCCATGCGAAGATTGCGCTGAAAATTACGGTGAGCCTTGGGGAGGGGCGGTGCATCGGAGTCGAGGTCGGAGCGGGGGGACGGGCCGACCTGTGCGATAGTTATTTTATCAGTGGGCCAAACCTTCAAGGCCGAAGACGGCCCCCTCACCGGACTGTTCGGCGAGTGGCGTGCGATTGGTTCACGAGGCGCCGGAAACGGAGCGCCGTAGCACTCGCTGCTTTCCCCCGATGAGAGAAGCTGCGGCGTGCGCGTCCGTAAGATCAGCGGAGGAGGAAACGCCGGTCGGCTTGCAGCCTCGCGCTCGTTTCCGCCTGGAAAATCCCTGCATCGATCAGGAGGCACTCGGCGTTGCCGACGCGCCCGCGTCGCAACCCGCCGGCTTGCTCAAGCCAAGGATTGATCCGGCTGAAGTCCGATCGATTACCCCAGCGGTGCAACCGGCTGCTCACGCTCAGTTCGCAGCCGCGATCGATCACCACTCCTTCGATGCGGGCGGCGCTGAGCTGGTAGTCGGCGTAGGCTTCTTCGGCGCCGTGAATGCTCGTGTTGTTCTGCTGCGTCGCGCCGAGGAGCAGGATCGCGCCGCCGAGTTCGCCGAGACGCCACCAGGGAGTGCCGGGGCCGCAGGGGATTCCCGCGGTCTCGTGGCCGGTGAAGAGCTGCACGCAATGGGGCCCGGCCCCCATCATCGCGTGAGTCGGATGCCGGCTGAACTGCTCGGCGTAGGATTCCTTGAAGACCTGCGGCAACACGCCCAGCCGCTGGCGGATGGGATCTCTCTGCAAATCGAAACGCGGCGGATTGGCCGCGGTGAAGGCGTGCGGAATATTGAGGTTCGGAAACAGGAGCGTACCGGTTTCGCCGACGCACTCCCGGAGCGCGCGAATGACGGTGTCGGCCCCGCCTTTCACCGGGCCGACCGCGCGCAACGCCGAGTGTACGACCACCGGTTGACCGATGCCCAACCCGAGTTTCCGCAAATCAGAGGCGAGCGAATCGAGGTTATGCATCGGCGCCTGCGGCCGGGATCGGGTGACGGCGGGTTCTCCCAATCGCGGCGCGCAAATGAGCGGAGGGCGGACGGGCGGCGTTTACGTGGGACGGAGCTCGACGCGTTTGATCGGGCCGACGATGAAAATGAAACTAATGACCGCGAGAACGGCGTGCGCGCTGACGAACACGAGCGCCCCGTTAAACGAACCCGTGCTTTCCAAGATGTAGCCAATCGCAATCGGCGTGACGATGCCGGCGACGTTGCCAAACGTATTGAACAGTCCGCCGCTCAAACCCATGACGCCTTTGGGGGAAGAGTCAGAAACGACGGCCCAGCCGAGAGCGCCCACTCCTTTTCCGAAGTAAGCCAGACTCATCAGGGCGATGACCGCCCATTCCGCACTCACGTAGTTGCAACCGACCATGCTCACGGAAAGCAGCAGTCCGCCAACGATCGGGGTCTTGCGGGCGAAGGTCAGCGAGTGGCCGCGTCGCAGGAGCCAGTCCGAAAAAAGGCCCCCCAGAATTCCGCCGACCAGACCACAGAGCGCCGGAAGCACGGCGACAAAACCGACCTTGAGGATCGACATGCCGCGTTCCTTCACGAGGTAGATGGGAAACCAAGTCAGGAAAAACCAAGTGAGCGTGGTGATGCAGTACTGGCCGAAATAAACGCCGAGCAACATCCGGTTGCTCAGCAGTTGCCGCAGCACCGGCCAGCCACCCACCGCGCCCGCTTTAGACCCGGGTTGATCCACGTCCACCAATCCGCCGCCGCGGGCGATATGCTCGACCTCGGCGGCGTTGGCCCGCGGGTGTTCGCGCGGCGAATAGATGATTTTCGGCCAGACAAAGGCGAACAGCAGGCCCACTCCCCCCATGAAGAAAAACACGTGCTGCCAGCCGAAGGTGTGGATGATCCAGCCCATGATCGGCGTGAAAATCACTGTGGCGGCATATTGGGCGGAATTGAAAATGGCGGTGGCGGTTCCGCGTTCCGCCGTGGGGAACCAGCTCGCCACGATCCGACTGTTGCCCGGAAACGAGGGCGCTTCAGCGATGCCGAGAAGGAAACGCAATCCGAACAACATCAGCACCGCGCCACTCACCACGATCGGAGTGAAGAATGGCCGTGGGATGGTGAAGGAATGTCCTCCGCCAAAGGTCAGACCTTGAAACAACGTGAACAGCGACCACAGCGCGATGCTCCAGAAATAGACGCGCTTCGCTCCAAATCGGTCGAGCAGCCAGCCTCCGGGGAGCTGCGCCGCCACGTAGGCCCAAGAGAACGCCGACAGGAGGTAGCCGAGCGTGATCGAATCGAATCCGAATTTTTTTGAAACGTCCGTGCCGACCATCGAGAGCGTCGCGCGGTCGGCAAAATTCAGGGACGTGAGGAGGAACAGGAAGAAGACGATCCCATAGCGGACGCGGGTGGGTTTCGCTTCAGGGCTGGAGGGCAGGGGCATGGGTTTTTGGGAAAGTCGCTGCGATGACTGAGGCGCTCAGGCCCCGTCCCACCACTTCACTTCGCCGGTGCGAAGTTCAGAACGGTTCCGGCTGGGCTTGTTATTCTCAGGGCGGGAGATGCAGGAAAGCTGAAGGCGGAGAGCGGGACGAGAGATGAAAGGAACTTGAGGTGTCCGACCGGACGTTACGTTGGCAGGGGGACACGGCGTTCGCGCTCGATGAATCCGGCGCTTACTGCGGGCCGAGCGCCTTGATCAACGCCGCGAGTTTTTCCGTTTCCTCATTGGTGAGGTCAACCAGCGGGGGCCGCACGGGGCCCGCGTCGTAGCCGACGATTTTCGCGCCCGCCTTCACGATGCTTACCGCGTAGCCGGGGCGGCGGTTCCGGATCTCCAGATACGGCAGGAAAAATTGGTCGAGGAGACCGTTCATGGTCGCTTCATCGCCGTTCGCGACCGCGTGATAGAAAGCCATCGCCGTTTTTGGGATGAAGTTGAACACCGCCGAAGAGTACACCGGCACGCCGAGCGCCTTGTACGCGGCGGCATAAACTTCCGCGGTAGGCAGTCCGCCGAGATAAGCGAAGCGATCCCCCAGTTTACGCCGGATCGAAACCATCAGCTCGATCTCGCCGATCCCGTCCTTGAATCCGATCAGGTTTGGACATTTCTCCGCCAGTTGCACGAGGGTGGGCGCGGTCAGCCGGCACGCACCGCGATTGTAGATGATCACGCCAAACTTCACCGAGCGGCAGACCGCTTCGACATGCGCGGCCAAACCTTCCTGTCCTGCCTCGGCGAGATAATGGGGCAGCAGCAACACGCCTTGCGCGCCGAGTCGCTCGGCCTCCTGGGCGAACGCGATCGCCTGACGCGTGGGGCCGCCGGCGCCGGCGATGATCGGAACGCCGCCGCGACAGGTGTTCACGGCGGTCCGAACCACATCGGAATACTCCTGCGCAGTGAGGGAGAAAAATTCTCCGGTTCCCCCCGCGGCGAACAGCACCGTAGCGCCATACGGCATCAGCCACTGCAGCCGGGCGGCGTAGGTGTCGGCGCGAAAATCACCGGCGGCGTTAAAGTCAGTGACGGGGAAGGACAACAGTCCCGCCGACATCGTTTGCTTAAGTTCAAGAGGCGTCATGCAAAGCGCGAACGCGCGGGCTGGATCGATGCCGAGCGGTTGGGGCCAAGGCAAGCGCGGCTTGCGAAACCGAAACGCTGACGAGGAACGATCTCCTCAGGGAATGATTTCATCGGAGGCGCGTTTTGCCAAAGCCGGCTGGGCGGCGACTTCGGACAACCGTGGTGAGCGGTGGGAAGTAAGTCTGTTTTCGACCATGGCGCGGAGTGTGAGTGAGGAATCTCCCGATTTTTTTCATCCCCGTTCACCCCGAACTTCCCCCGAGCGCGGAGGGCCAGGTCTCGAACGGTCGACGGGCTTCGACCTTGCTGGTTTTCCTTGCGGTGGGATGCGTTGAAAGGAAGAAAGGGCGCGTGAATACCCCACTCATTCCCCGTCGGCTGATCGCCGTTTTATCTCTCGGTTCTCTCTTCGTCCCCGCGCCGTTCCTCCGCGCCGCTGATGCGGTGACGGCTCCGGCAACGACCGCAACCCCGGCCCCGCTGCCCGCATTCCTCCCTCCCTTGCCTGCGTCCGCCTTGACCCCGGCGCCGGCGCCCGCGGTCGTGGCAATCGCCCGGCCGTCGGAGGCGGAAATTGCGCTCGCGAATGCCGCGCTCGTCAAATTTCTCGGCCAGGCCGACCCCGCGACCAAAGCGATCACGGCAAAATATACCGACCTCATCTCGGTCCGTCCCCCACGGGCGAATCCGCTCTTAACTCCGGCGCTTAACCCTCAGCACCGGCAGAAGCACGCGAACAATGTCGCACGTATCCAGGAAGGCCCGATCGATGTGATGTTCATGGGCGACTCGATCACCGACGGCTGGCGCAGCACGGGCAAAGCGGTGTTCGAGAAATATTATGGCGCGATGAAGGTCGGCAATTTCGGCATCGGCGGCGACACTGTCCAAGGCGTGCTTTACCGCCTGCGCGACGGCGAAGGGCAGGGCTATCAGCCGAAGGCGATCATGTTGATGATCGGCACCAACAACAGCGGCGGAGCCTCTTCCGCGGAAATCGCCGAGGGCATCGGTGCGATCGTGCTGGATCTGCGCACGCGTTTCCCGGCGGCGAAGATTCTGTTGCTCGGGATTTTTCCCCGCGGCGATCCTGGGGTTGCGCCCCGGACGACTGTTTTCGGCGCGAATGCCATCATCTCGAAGCTGCACGACGGCAAAAACGTTTTCTATCTGGATATCGGGGACAAGTTTCTCGCCGCTGACGGGAGCATCCCAACGATGGCGCGCGATAAATTGCATCCCGATGCCGCGGGTTACGAAGTCTGGGCCCAGGCGGTGAAAGACCAACTCGCCGCCTTGATGAAGTGAAGCGAGGCCCTCGCGGCGACCGTGGGTCGTGCGGACGATCCGCGATGAGCCGGCGCGGTGATGACGCTGGTCCATCCTGTAGAACTGGCCTCGATGCGACGGACTGATCCTCAGCGCGCTTTTTCCGTGACCGGGGGTTGAGAGTTTTCGTCCCTTTGATTCGTTCTCGGCGATGACTCTCCCCGGTTCCCCACCAAAAGCGCCTTCGAGTGCGGGACAGATCAGCGTCGGGATCGGGAGCTGGACGGACAAGGAGTACAAGGGACTCCTGTACCCAAAGGGCACGCCCGATAACGAGCGGCTCAAGACCTACGCCACGTGGTTTGATCATGTCGAAGTCAACTCGAGCTATCATCGGATCCCTCCGATCGCCTTTGTGGAGAACTGGGCGAAACAGACGCCTGCAAACTTCATTTTCGACTTCAAGCTCCAGAAGGAAATCTCGGCCGGTCCGGAAAATGCGGCGCGTGGAGGCACGCACGTTTCGCAGCTGCTGAGGGCAGCGGAGCCGTTGATTGCCACCGGAAAGCTCGGGACGTTTTTCCTCGTGCTTCCCCCGAGTTTCGGACCGGCGAAACACGAGTTGAAGGAACTCGAACCGCTGGTCGAAAAACTGCGGCCGCACCTCCTCGCCGTTGAATTGCGGCACAGTGGTTGGGTGGAAGCCGGGCAGCGCGAACGCACGCTCGAATTCTATCGCGCCCAAAAACTCGTGTGGATCGCGGTGGACATGCCGCGCATCGAAGGCTCGACGATCATGCCGCCGTTGGACGAGGTGACCAATTCCCGCATGGCTTATCTCCGCCTGCACGGGCGGCGCCCCGACTGGCTCACGCTGAAAGGCGAGGGAGGTGCCGAGGCGAAGCATTCATACGAGTATTCTGAAGCGGAGCTTCAGGAGATCGCCATGCGCGTAAAGGGGCTGTCCGAAAAAGCCGAGACGGTCCATGTGGTTGCCAACAATCACGCGCAGGACTTCGCGCCGAAGACCGCCCTGGCGTTACAACGTATCCTTGGGATTCAGCGATCCGGTCCCGCCGCGGTGGGCGACGGATTGCTGCCGGGGCTTTGAATCGGTCTCCCGAAAGGGAAACGCGCGCGGGGAGGGTCGGGCCTCGCGAAGCGATCATCCATCGCGCATCGGGCGCTGCGGCGGAGCGTCGCCTACCCGAGGGTGGACCGGCGGTTGCCACGCGCCTTCTTCACGACGGGATTGTCGCCTTTTCTGATGACGCGGTTTTTCGTCGGTCGCCGGTTGGGGCGTCGGGCTGAAACCTTAAACCTCGCGTCGCAACTGC
>JBDSSU010000476.1:0-9814 GCA_039928635.1 Opitutaceae bacterium
CGCCGACATGGCCAGGGCCGAACTTCCCGTCTCCAGTGCATTCGTCGCGGAATTCTGTCAAAGACTGGCCCAGCAAAGCCCCACGCTGCACCTCGCAAGAAGCTGGCTCGAACACCGGCTCAGCGAACACGGCCTGACCATCGAACGGCTCGTCCATCAGGAAGGCCAGCATCAGGCCGCCGACCAAGTGTCGGTCAGCCATAGCATCGCGAGCTTGCGGGGATTGAGCGCGCTCGACTGGAAGGAGTTCGTCGAGAGCCAGAGTGTGGTGGAAGCCGCCTTGCGATCTGATCCCGCCGGGATCTATCGGGCGATGGATTTCGCCACGCGGGACCGCTACCGCCACGCCATCGAAATGTTCGCCAGGCATGGTCCCCTCACGGAGGCGGAGGTGGCGCGTGGCGCGATCGATCTGGCCGCCGAGGCCTCCCGGCAAAAGGGCGCGAACCATCGCACGGCCCATGTGGGCTTCTACCTCGTCGACGCGGGGCGTCTGCAACTGAGCCATCGCTCAGGCGTGCGCTGGCCCTGGCGAAACGTCATCGAACGAACAATCCAGCGGCTCCCGCTGACCTTCTATGGTGGTGGCATCGGGTTCCTGACGGCGGCCGGGACCATGGCTTTCGTCCACCATGTCCGGCCGTCGCTCCAGTCCATGCCGGCTCTCGTTATGCTCTCGCTGGCGTTCCTGCTCTCGGCCAGCCAGCTGGCAGTTGGGTTGTTGAACTGGCTGACCACCCTGCTGGTGAAACCGCAGTTGCTGCCGCGTTTGGATTTTTCCGCCGGGATCGCGCCTGACTGCAGGACGATGGTCGTCGTGCCGACGCTGCTGACGGGCACAGAGAACGTGGATCAGCTGCTCGAGGCGCTGGAGATCCACTATCTGGCAAACCGGGATGCGAACCTGCACTTCGCCCTCCTGACGGATTTTCGGGACGCAACGATGGAGGTCCTCCCGGAAGATGCCCCGCTCTTGCTGCGGGTGGGCGCCGGCATCGCGCTGCTCAACCAAAAGTATCCTGCCGGGAAACACGGCGGATTCCTGCTGTTTCATCGGCCGCGCCGCTGGAACGCGGCTGAGGGTGCGTGGATGGGTTTCGAGCGGAAGCGGGGGAAACTGGCAGAGTTCAACGCGCTCGTGCGCGGCGGTTCCTCGGGCCGCTTCTCGGACATTATCGGCGACACCTCCGTTCTCGGCGGCATCCGGTATGTCATCACCTTGGATGCCGATACCCAGCTCCCGCGCGACTCCGCCCGGCTGCTGGTCGGGACGATGGCTCACCGGTTGAACCAACCGGTTTTCGACGAGGTTCGGGGCGTGGTCACGGCCGGATATGGCATCCTCCAGCCTCGCGTGGGAGTGAGTTTGCCCACCGCGAGGCGCTCCTGGTTTGTCCGGCTGCACGCTGGCGACGTGGGCATCGATCCCTACACCCGGGAAGTCTCCGACGTTTACCAGGACCTCTTTCGCGAGGGATCGTTCATTGGCAAAGGCATCTACGACGTGGACGCCTTCGAGCGGGCCATGGCCGGGCGCTTCCCCGAGAACACCGTGCTCAGTCACGATTTGCTGGAAGGCTGCCACGCCCGGTCTGCGTTGGTGAGCGACGTCGAGTTCTATGAAACGTTTCCGTCCCGCTACAGCGTGGACGCCGGGCGGCGGCACCGCTGGGTCCGCGGCGACTGGCAAATCGGACCCTGGCTGGGGGCGCGCGTTCCCGGCTCCGCGGGCGAGCGTTTGCCGAATTCGCTCTCCGCGCTCTCCCAGTGGAAGATTCTGGACAACCTCCGGCGCAGTCTGGTGCCGGGCGCGCTGCTGATCTTGCTCCTCGGCGGCTGGTTGCTGATGCCGGCGGGGGCTGTCCTTTGGACGCTGCTGGTGCTGGGGATCATCACCTTGCCGGCCCTGCTGGCGACCGTCGTCGCGGTGCTGCACAAACCGGCCGACCTGCCCTGGATCCTGCATTGGCGGGGCGCGGCGGAATCCGGTGGAAGGCAGCTCGGTCAGATTCTGCTCACCGTCGCGTTTCTTCCCTACGACGCCTTCTCCCATCTGGATGCGATCAGCCGCACGCTTGCCCGGATGCTGCTATCGCGTCGTCACCTGTTGGAGTGGCAAACCTCCGGCGAGGCGGAAAGCACCGCCCTCTCCGGCCTGCCAGGGCTCTACGCCAAGATGTGGATCGTCCCGACGATGGCCGCTCTCGTTGGGGCGCTGGTGGTGGTGTTTCGTCCTGCGGGGATTCCAACGGTGCTGCCGGTAATCGGACTTTGGTTCGCGACGCCGTGGATCGCTTGGTGGATCAGCCAGCCGCTGGTCGGCTCTCCTCCTGATCTGTCACTGAAACAACAGGCGTTCTTGCGCTGCATCGCCCGCAAGACGTGGCACTACTTCGAGGTCTTCGTCACCGCGCGGGAGAACTGGCTGCCGCCGGACAACTTTCAGGAAGAGCCCGCGCCGGTGATCGCGTCCCGGACCTCGCCGACCAATCTGGGCCTGGCCCTGCTGTCCAATCTCGGCGCGCACGATCTCGGCTATCTTTCCACGCGAGGCCTGATCCGCCGCACTCAGGACACCTTTGCCACCCTGCACCGTCTGGAGCGGCATCGCGGGCATTTCTATAACTGGTACGACACCCGCACCCTCCAACCCTTGCATCCGCTTTATGTTTCGAGCGTGGACAGCGGGAATCTCGCCGGGCATCTGCTGACGCTTGGCGCGGGCCTCCGGGAGCTGGCGGATCAGCCCATTTATTCCCCGCAGATCTTTGCCGGATTGCACGATACCGCCCAGGTGCTTCAGGGACTGGTGGGCGACAACCCCGCACTCACGCGGCTGAGCGTTGCGCTGGCCCAATCGCCTTCCCGCCTGCGGACCGCGCACGCCTTGTTGGTTCGGGCGGTCAGTGAGTCGACCCGACTGAACGCGTCCATGGGAGAGAGCTCCGGCGAGCCCCGAGACTGGGCCGACACCCTGCAACGCGACTGCACCGACCAGCTTGGTGAATTGGAATTTCTTTCGCCGTGGTTGTCCTTGCACCCTTCCGGTGGCGATGCGCCAGGCGAGGTCGACGGGGTGGATCCCGGCCGGATCCCGACGTTGCGGGAACTGGCCGGTGCAGCGTCGGCTCCGGCCCAGGAGCGACTCCTCACGATCGAGGCGCTGGCCCGGCAGTGCGACGAGATGGCGGCGATGGACTTCACATTCCTGATCGATCCAACCCGCGAACTCTTCGTCACTGGATTCAACGTCGCCGAGCGCCGGTTCGACACCGGCTTCTACGACCTGCTGGCTTCCGAAGCGCGCCTGGCCAGCTACGTCGCCATCGCGCTCGGGCAGGTGCCGCAGGAGCAATGGTTCTCGATGGGCCGCCTGTTGGTGGCCACGCGGGGGGATCCAGTTCTGGTTTCGTGGAGCGGCTCGATGTTCGAATATCTGATGCCGATGCTGGTGATGCCCACCTACGAGAACACGCTGCTGGATCATACCTGTCGCGCTTCCGTGAGCCGGCAGATTGCCTATGGAAAACTCCGGGGCGTGCCCTGGGGCATTTCCGAATCGGGCTACAATCTGACCGACGCCCAACTCAACTATCAATATCGGGCGTTCGGCGTTCCCGGCTTGGGATTGAAGCGAGGGCTGGCCGAGGACCTGGTCATCGCCCCCTACGCTTCGGCGCTGAGCCTCATGGTAGCGCCGGCCGCTGCCTGCGAAAACCTCGAGCGGCTGGCCGCCGAGGGGCGCGAAGGTGCCTATGGATTTTATGAGGCCGTGGACTACACGGCCTCGCGCCAGCCTCCGGGCGAATCAAGCGTCACCATCCGTTCGTTCATGGTCCACCATCAGGGCATGAGCCTGATCGCGCTCGTCAACGTCCTCCGGGACGGACCGATGCCACGGCGGTTCCTGGCCTGCCCCATCCTGAAGGCGACCGAGCTGTTGTTGCAGGAGCGATTGCCGAAGGTCGCCGCTTCCGTGTTCGCGGAAGACCTGACCCTGGAGACGTCACCCTTGATCGATCGCGACGCGGGAAGCGTGATGCGGGTTTTCAAGAACCCGAGCCCGCCCGTCCCCGAGATGCATCTGCTGTCCAACGGACGCTATCACATCGTGGTCACCAGTGCGGGAGGTGGCTACAGCCGCTGGCGCGATCTGGCGATCACCCGCTGGCGCGAAGACGCGACCCGCGATTGCTGGGGCACCTTTGTCTATCTGCGCGACGTCGCGACGGGCGAATGCTGGTCCGCCGCGCATCAACCGACTTTGCGTGCAGCCAAGGAGTGCGAAGTCATCTTCACGCAATCCCGCGCGGAGTTCCGGCAAGTGCAGGCCGACCTCGAAATTCACACGCAGATCAGCGTCTCGCCGGAAGACGACGTGGAACTGCGCCGCATCACCCTCCGCAACACCCTGTCGGTGGCTAGAAACATCGAGCTCACCAGCTACACCGAAGTCGTGCTCGCCCCCCAGTCGGCGGATACCGCTCATCCGGCCTTCAGCAATCTTTTCGTCCAGACGGAATTTGACCCGCAGTCCTCTGCCGTCTTCTGCACGAGACGCGCCCGGTCCCAGGAAGAAAATCCTCCGTGGCTGATGCATCTCATGAAGGGGCCGGAAGACGCGCAGGGGCGGATCTCCTGCGAAACCGACCGGTCGCGCTTTGTCGGTCGGGGCGGCGAACTCGCCCATCCCGCCGCCATGCAAAGCCCCGGCGCGTTGTCCAACACGGTTGGCTCCGTGCTCGATCCCATTGTGTCGCTGCGCCGGACGGTCGCCATTCCCCCCCATGAAACGGTGATCATCGACTTGGTGCTGGGCGTGGCCGCCGACCGCCAGACGGTGCTCGCCCAAGTGGAGAAATACCAGAGCCCGCGCATGGTGGACCGCGCCTTCGATCTGGCGTGGACGCACAACCAAGTGACGCTGCGCCACCTCAATGTCACAGAGGCGGACGCCCAGCTCTACGGACGGCTGGCGGGCGCGCTGGTCTACGTCGATCCCGCGCGCCGGGCGAACCCGGCAGTCCTCCGGAATAATCGACGCGGTCAAAGCGGGCTTTGGGGCTTCGGGATTTCGGGTGATTTGCCGCTGGTCGTGCTTCGCATCAGCGACGCCCGGAAAATGGATCTCGTCCAGCAATTGGTGCAGGCGCACGCCTATTGGCGTCTCAAGGGATTGCCCGTCGAGCTGATGATTGTGAACGAGGAGGCTTCAATCTATCGGCAGTCGCTGCACGACCAGATCACGGGCCTGATTGCCTCGCGGAACGAAGCGCAGATGCTGGACAAGCCGGGTGGAATTTTCGTCCGCCGTCTCGAACAGATTCAACCCGAGGATCTCGTGCTGCTGCAGTCCGTGGCGCGGATTGTCCTGGACGACGAGCGGGGCGCATTGGCGGACCAGATCGCTTATCGGAGCGTCTTGGATCCGGTGATTGCGGCCTTGGTCCCCACTCGTGCCCCCATGGCCGATTCGCCGCAGCCCGCACCGCGGCGCGAACTGATTTTCCGGAACGGACTGGGTGGATTCACCCGCGACGGCCATGAGTATGTCATCACGCTCAATCCCGGCCAAACCACGCCGGCGCCTTGGGTCAATGTCCTGGCCAATCCGACCTTCGGCACCGTCGTTTCGGAAAGCGGCAGTGCCTACACCTGGGTCGAAAACTCCCATGAGTTCCGCCTGACACCGTGGAGCAACGATCCCGTTCAGGACACCTCCGGCGAAGCGCTTTACCTGCGCGACGAGCAGACGGGACAGTATTGGTCACCCACCCCTCTGCCGGCGCGGGGGGCGACACCCTACGTGATCCGCCACGGTTTCGGTTACACCGTTTTTGAACACACCGAGCACGGGATCGTCTCCGAACTCTGGGTCTACGTGGCGATGGATGCCCCGGTGAAGTTTACCGTGCTCAAGCTGCGCAATATCTCGGGACGCCCTCGCAAGGTTTCGGTCACCGGTTACTGGGAATGGGTGCTCGGCGATCTGCGGCAGAAGAGTCTCCTGCACGTGCAGACCGAGGTGGATCTGAAGTCGGGCGCGTTGCTCGCCCGCAACTTCTACAACACTGAATTCCCCGGTCGCATCGCCTTCATCGACGTGAACGATGGCAATCGAACCCTCACCGGAGACCGGAAAGAATTCATTGGTCGCAACGGCACGCTTGCACACCCGGCGGCGCTGAAGCGATCGCGGCTTTCCGGCCGCGTCGGCGCCGGGCTCGATCCGTGCGGCGTGGTGCAGGTCGCGTTCGATTTGGCCGATGGGCAGGAGCGGGAAACCAGCTTTCGCCTCGGCGTGGGTCGCAGTTCGGCCGATGTGCAAAGCCTGATCGAGCGCTTCCGGCGGCAGGGAGCCAATCGCGCCGCACTCGAAGGGGTCTGGGAGTACTGGAACCGCACCTTGGGTGCGGTGAACGTGGATACGCCGGATCCGGCGGTGAACGTCATGGCCAACGGCTGGCTGCTCTACCAAACCTTGAGCGCGCGGCTCTGGGGCCGGACGGGCTTCTATCAATCGGGCGGAGCTTATGGCTTTCGCGACCAGTTGCAGGACGTGATGGCCCTGGTTCATGCCGAGCCGGCACTGGCCCGCGAACACCTCCTTCGCGCGGCCGCGCATCAGTTCCGCGAAGGCGATGTGCAACATTGGTGGCATCCGCCAGCGGGGCGTGGCGTCCGCACCCACTTCTCCGACGACTATCTGTGGTTGCCCTACGTCACCTGCCGCTATGTCGCCACGGTCGCGGACACCGGCGTTTTGGATGAAAAGATCGGATTCCTCGAAGGTCGCCCCGTAAAGCCCTCGGAAGAGGCCTACTACGACCTGCCCCACCGCGGGGAAGAATCAGCAAGCCTCTATCAACACTGCGTCCGCGCCATCGAGCACGGGCTCACGTTCGGCGCCCACGGTCTGCCGCTGATGGGCTGCGGTGACTGGAACGATGGCATGAATCGCGTCGGCCACGAGGGCCGGGGCGAGAGCGTCTGGCTCGCGTTTTTCCTCTACGACGTGCTCATCCAGTTCTCCACGGTGGCCCGGAAGCGCGGAGACCAGGTCTTTGCTGAACGTTGCGTCGTCCAAGCGGAGCAACTGAAGGAGAATATCGAGCGCCACGCGTGGGACGACCATTGGTATCGCCGGGCGTGGTTCGACAACGGCGAGCCGCTCGGCTCTCACAGCAACCCGGAATGCCAGATCGATTCCCTGCCTCAGAGCTGGTCGGTCATCAGCGGTGCCGGGGAATTGGAGCGGTCGCGCGAGGCGATGCGTTCAGTGGATCAGCGCTTGGTTCGGCGCGACGCCGGACTGATCCAGCTGTTCGATCCGCCGTTTGACAAATCCACTCTCAATCCCGGCTACATCAAGGGTTACATCCCGGGTGTGCGCGAGTATGGCGGCCAGTACACCCATGGTGCGATCTGGACCGCGATGGCCTTCGCGCTGATGGGTGAGAGTGAGCGCGCCTGGGAACTTTTCGGCATGTTGAATCCGGTCCACCACGGCGCGACCGCCCGGCAGATCGCCATCTACAAGGTGGAGCCCTACGTCGTGGCGGCGGATGTCTATGCGATGCCGCCGCACACCGGCCGCGGGGGCTGGACGTGGTATACCGGATCGGCCGGCTGGATGTACCGGCTGCTTGTGGAAACGTTGCTTGGGGTGAATCGGGAAGGCGATCAACTGCGGCTGGAACCGCGCATGCCACAGGCCTGGACCAGCTACAAGATCCACTACCGCTACGTTCAAACGGTTTACCACATCACGATCATCCGCCTCGCCGCCGACGGTCCGGCGAACCCGGGACTGTCGTTGGACGGAAAGGAAATCCCGGGCCCGACGCTTCCGCTGCGCGACGACCGGCAGGAGCACAGGGCCGAACTGAGATTACGCTGAACCATGAAACCGCCCAATGTGCTCAAAACCTTGTTGGTCGACATCGGTGGCGTGCTGTTGACGAACGGATGGGACCCTCTCGCCCGCCAGGCGGCGGCCAGGACGTTTCATTTTGATTGGGAGGAGAGGGAGGAGCGGCACCGTTTGAATTTCGCTCCGTCCGGGGAGGGCAAGCTCACGCTCGATGTGACAATAAATTCGAGGAAATCTGCCAGCGTTTGAAGAGGGCGCAGACCGCGAATCGGTAAATCTGACAGAAATGTAAGCCGGTGGCAGTGGCGAACGATGCCTGAAATGGATTTCGTTCCGGAATGGTCCAAGGTTCGGCTTCTGCTTCCACTTCCACCCCGTTTCGGGCTCCTCTTCTCACGGCGACTGGGGCTGCGTTGATCTCCCGAGTCGAGACTCACGCTCTGATCGCGGCGGATAGTCCTTTGCCGCGGATCGCCATGGTTTCGACGCACGGGTATGTCGCTGCCGTTCCTCCGCTCGGCGCCGCGGACACGGGCGGGCAAGTGGTCTACGTCCTGGAACTCTCCAAGAAGCTGGCGCTGCTCGGTTACCAGGTGGACATCTGGACTCGTCGTTTTGAAAACCAACCCGAACTCGAGCGCGTGGCCGACCGGGTGCGCATTATCCGGATGCCGTGTGGAGGCAGTGAATTTTTGCCGAAGGAATATTTATGCGACCATTTGGCCGAGTGGAACGAGCACGCGCTGACCTTCATTCAGCAGCACGGGTTGGCGTACAAATTCATTAACAGCCATTATTGGGATGCCGGTCTGGCCACCCAGCATCTCTGCAATGTGCTCGGGGTGCCCCATATTCACACCCCGCATTCTCTCGGATTGTGGAAGAAGCGTCAGATGGAGACCGACTACCCCGCGACCAGCGCGCCTTTCGAAAAAATCTACAATTTCACGCGGCGAATCGCCGAAGAGCGCAAACTTTACAACGACTGCGACATCGTCGTGGCCACCACCCCGCCGCAGTTCGACCTGATCGTGCGGGAGTACGAAGTCGCCACCGCGAAGGTGAGAATGGTCCCTCCGGGCTATGACGACCACCGCTTCTTTCCGGTGAGTGAAACGTCACGGTCCGCGATTCGCCAACGCCTGGGCTTCGAGGGGCGGGTGATTCTCGCACTCGGTCGGCTCGCCCGCAACAAAGGCTACGACCTGCTCATCGATGGCTTCGTTCTTGTCGCCAAGCGCGAACCCAAAGCGATGCTCTACCTCGCCGTCGGCGGCAAGGACATGAACGCGACCGAGGTCAAGCTGCTCGCCACCTTGAAGGAACGCGCGGAAAAAACCGGTTATGGGGATCGCATTCGTTTCGGGTCATTTATCTCAGACGAGGAACTTCCCGACTACTATCGCGCGGCCGATCTGTTCGTGCTGTGCAGCCGTTACGAGCCTTTCGGCATGACCGCCATCGAAGCGATGGCTTCCGGCACGCCGACGGTCGTGACGGTGCACGGTGGTTTGTACCGCGCGCTCTCGTTTGGGCGGCACGCGCTTTTCGCGGACCCGTTTGATTGCGAAGACCTCGGAATCACCATGGCCAAGGTTTTTCGTCATCCGCGGCTGCGCCTGCGGCTCGCGCGGATGGGAGCGCACAAGGCGCGTAGTTTATTCACGTGGACCGGAATCGCGCATCAGCTCGTCGCGGCGGTCGATCACCGTCTGACCGTCGCGGTGACACTCGATGACACGGAGTGGGACGAGCCGTGGAACGATGGCGACTAAGCGGCTCCGATCTAAAATGAATCCGCTCGGAGAAAATGAAAGCGGTCGCGTGACGAGGATTGCGAGAGCGATTTCCGCGGGCACGCGGTGACCGCATTTTCCTTTCGTGAAATGACCTCATGATTCCCGCGTACATTCGCCTCTTCTCGACCGATTTGGACGGGAC
>JBDSSU010000477.1:0-18141 GCA_039928635.1 Opitutaceae bacterium
ATGCTGATGATGTTTGTGGTCCATACCGTGCTGACGGAACGAATGCTCTGATCTTACGACTCAACTGCCGATTAAGCGAACGGCGATCCGCCTCGGTTTCGCGTGATTTCCCCAAACGGCGCGGGACCGTCAGTGATGTTTGTCGTACCGACACCCTTGATGTCGTTCCAACCGGTCGTTTGATGGCAGAGAAAAACACTGGCTTACCTCGGCCTTCGCCGGGATCGGTTACATGCCCCGCGATGATCGATGGGCGTGGCCGGCACGAGGGCCAAAGTGCCGGTCACACCCGCCCACCGAGGCCGCAGCCGCCGCACAAATAACCACCCACGCCGAATGCGGATCAGAGTCGCTCGACGACAATGCCTGGCTGCTTCTCTTTCGCGGGACCTTGTTCGTAGGCGAGCAGCGTGCCGCGATTGCCGGGCAACGAGACGACTACGGCGTAGCGCGCATCGGTCGCGCGTTTCGCCGGCTCTCCCTTGCCGATCCCGCGCATCGACATGAGATCGGCATCCTGCTGCCAGAGCACGAGCGACTCGGCTCCCTGGGTGATCGCGACGGGCTGCTTTCCTTTTCCAATCAGAACCTCGGGTCCTTTGGCCGGAACGTAGAAAACTTCTCCGGCCCGTTGCCACACGGCTCCGAAATTACCTCCACCCAGCGCGACAATCTTTCCCCCGTCCATCGGGCACGCGTTCAAATTCCAGGTGCCTTCGCCAAGCTTCTTCGCCGGAGCGAATTCTCCGGCGCCCCTGGCACGGGTCGCCATCCACATGTCGCGCGAGCCCCCGATGGAATTACGCCACATGATCGCCAGGTTGCCCTCGCCATCGAAAAGGGCCGTGGGATGACAGCACTCGCAGATCGAAACGTCGGGCGAACGATAAACTTGCTGGTTCTTGCCCCACGTTTTTCCGGCGTCGAGCGATTCCGCTCCCCACAATTCCGTCTTGCCGTTGCGCAGATCGAGCCAGGTAAGGAACAGACGGCCATCGGGACTCGCCGCCAGATCGTGCAATCCTTCGCGGGCAGAGGTCGGCACCTCGTTGATCGTCTTTGCGTCCCTCCAGGATTTTCCGCCATCGCTGGAATGATACGCGACAAGTTCATCCGCAATCAGCGTCACCGTGACCTCATCGCCTTTCGCGGCGATGCGCGGGCCGCGACGCATCCCGAGGGCGAGCTTGGGCAGTGTCGCAATACTGCTGGGGGCGCCGAAGGTCGCACCACTGTCATCGGATCGCGCCACGAACACCTCTGTACCTTTGCCATAGGCGAGCCAGACTCGACCGTCACTCGCAACGGCGAGTTGCGGCTGGGCGGCGCCCGGAATTCTGGTCGGCTTCGCCGGCGGTTGCGCCAACGCCGTCAGGCCGAACCCGACTACGAACAAGGCAAGGAGGGGTAAGGGGCGAGATTTCATGATGAATCAGTTTTCGATGCTGCCGCAGGTGGCCATCGATTCCCCAAAATACGGATTGCTGATCATTTTTGAAGTCTGAACCCAATCACCTTCGTTGTTCGGCACCATCGGGCAGTGGGCGTGATAGTAACCGGCCTGCCCAGAGATCAAGGCGACCGCGTGTTTGCTCAGCGCCTTGAAACCTTCGCGAGCAGTAATCAGGGAATCCGCCGCCGCGATCTTCTTCGCGGCGACGGCATGCGGGGACGACGTGGCGCCAATCGCGGAAGCGGCCTTTTTCGTGGCTGCCAAGTCGTCGGCGGCGAGACCGGCGCGGACCGCTTCATACCGGGTGAGAAACGCCTTTTGATCCGCAGGGAGCGGGGCGCCTTTTTCTTGCGCGTGCGAAAGCGATGCGAACATCGCGAACAAGGAACAGAGGAGGAATCGGCCGGTTTTCATGGGTAAAGGAATGGGTTGGAAACTAACACATCGCTACCTGACACGCGCGGTTGGCAGATGTCCCTCCCCCGCGACGCTTGAGCCATTGGGGACAAAGGTTCTCGTCGTTCCGACGGTCGTCGGCTTCGCGCGCAAGCATCGGCCGTGAGCAAACGCGCGGCGGGCACTGCGAAAGCACTGGCGCCCGCCAGACCGGGGAAACCGCGACGGGCAAGAGAAGGAGTTTTCATTTGGCAGCTTGGTGTTCGTGAAGCGGGGCGCTTTCATCTCGGCCTTGGCCGCAGCATTCGCGGCGATGGCCACGGGAGGCAATTTGCCGCCGCCCAGTGCTGATGCGGCATTTTGCTGAGGGCCGCGTGCGTTGGAAATCCTCGCGACCGGGTCTGCCGAGACGACGGGTCAAAAAATCTGCCGCGCAGATGGAAAATCCTGAAGGTTTTCCAGCCACCAAAATTGAGGTCGCCAAATCCGATGCCACTGGTGGAGGTAAACGGCGGTCGCTCTCTTGCGGCCAAAACCATCCCTAACCATGAAAAAAATATTCCTGTCGGCAGTCATTTTGTTCTCCCTGCCCCTGGCGATCGTTCGCGCCCAATCTCCGGCGCAAACGACTCCAAAGTCGGTCATCCATGTCGTCACCGTTTCCTGGAAAGCGGGCGCCACCCCCGCGCAAATTCAAGCGGCGATGGATGGCGTTAAAGCCCTTCCCGGGAGCTTCAAAGGCATCGTTCGCGTTTGGACGAAGCCGATCAAAGTCCAAGGCGACCGGGCTTTCGCCTTCGTGATGGAATTCGCCGACGAAGCCGCGCTGGCCGCCTACACGGACAGCCCCGCCCAGAAAAAATGGTACGAAGTCTATGTCCCGATCCGCGAGGCCAGCACGACCTTCGATATCACGAATTAAACGAACTAACTAACGGAGGGTGCGGAGAGGTGCGGCAGCGGGAAGATCCGTCGCTCTCGAATCCAGAGCCGCACTCCCCTTCTGACATTGCCCGGACTGCGATGTACGCGGTCCGGGTGACGGAACAAAACCGCGCATTTCGACCCTCCCGCCTCATATCAATCCTCCGGTAGCGGTTGATCTTTTGTCTCGGGAAGAAAGGGGAGCGCGAGAATTCCGAGGAGCAACACCCCGCTCACCCACGCTCCCGCCGTGCGAAATCCCTCCACGTCGCCACCCAGAGACGCTGTGATGCGACTGATCGTGAACGGCGCGGTCGCGGCCACGATGCGACCACCGTTGTAGCAAAAACTGGTGCCGGTGCTCCGCAGGCTGGTGGGAAAAAGCTCGGGTAAATAAACCGCGTAAACTCCGAACACGGAATACTGACCAAATCCCATCAGTGGCAGCATCCAGTACATGTCGGTTGCGGTCCGCATAAACTTGAAAACGAGAACCGTGGTGAGAAACGAAAGCAGCAGCGCCAGCGCGAAGGCGATGCGTCGCCCTTTCACTTGCGCGAGTTTCGCCAGTGCGAACATGCCGAAAAATCCGCCGGTGACCTGCAGCAGGAGCCCCGCGGAGCGCCAATAGGTTTTGTGGCTGGCCAGCGCGTCACCGGTGAGCTGTTGCGCCGCGGCCGCCGCCTCGACGATCGAGCCGACGATCTTCGGGTGAAAATTACCAATCCCCCAAAGTCCGATGATTCCGGCACTGCACGCCCCCAGCGCCAGCCACGCATTTTTGCGCCAGCGCGGATGCAGCAGCAACGCGCTGTAAGAACCAAATTTGATGCCACGAATTGCGCCTTCAGCGCGGGCACGGGTCCATTTCTCCGGCTCTTTCAGTTTCGCCATTACCACGACGCACAGCAGCGCTGGCACGGCACCAATCACAAACAGGGCCTGCCACGGCTCGAGACCGAAGGGCAGTGCCTGCCGCGCCGACAGTCCACCAATCCCCATGCCGATAAGACCCGCCGAAATATTCCCCAGCGCCGACAGCGACTGCAGCAACCCGAGTGCGGGCGCGCGCGCTTTGTCCGGCACCGAATCCGCGACGAGTGCCACCGCGAGCCCAAAAACGCCTCCAACCCCGAGACCGGTGATAAAACGATAGACACAAAAACTCTCAAAGCTCCTGGCGAGGGCGTTGAACCCGGTGCTCAGCGAGTAAAGCAGGATGGTAAACGTGAGGATGCGCGCACGACCGAAACGGTCGCCGAGCGCGCCGAAAATCAGCCCGCCCACCGCCCAGCCCAGCAGAAACCACGACGTCGTATAGGGTGCGAGCACGGTCGCCTGCTTCTTGTCGGCGAGCAGCGACTCCATCGCTCCATCGCGTGCGAGATTGAAAAGTTGCGAGTCCAGGCAATCGAACAGCCAGGCGAGCGAAGCGACGATGAAGACAAACCAGTGTTCACGAGTGAGGGTGCGCCACCAAGGAGTCGAAATCGCGGGACCGGTAGACATAAGATAGCGGGAAAACGAGGGGTGAGCGGACGGATTTCCGGAAGAGTCCCAAAAAACGGTTTGCCACGTATTACGTGACAAACGCTGCGGGGGCTGCGGATTTTGGGAGCGGGAATTGCGGTGGAGTTCAAACAATTCTCATGGGAGCACCCGAGGCCGCGGAGTCATAGATGGCGCGGACGAGCGCCACGGCCTTGCGCCCTTCGCGACCATCAAGCGAGGGCGCGCGTCCTGCCCGGAGCGCAGCAACGAAATCCTGCAGCTGCCGCTGATGGCCGACGACGCTGATCGCGCTGGGCACGCTCGCCCCGGACCCGAGCACCGCGCCATCCTGCGCGGCTTGGATATCCGCGTCGCCCGGCACCGGCTCACGAAATTCCCAGCGCGCGATGTGATCATCCTCAAGCGCGATCGAGCCTTTTTCCCCGCAGAGTTCCAGCCGGCGCCGCCAGCCCGGCCACAACGCGGTGCTCGCTTCAATGGACCCAACAGCGCCGTCCTGGAATTTCAATGACGCCACCAGGGTGTCCTCCGCCTCAATGCCGGTGTGCACGCGTCGCGTCGACCAACCGAAGACTTCGGCCGGCATCCCGGCGAACCACTGCAACAAATCGACCGCGTGAATTCCCTGCGCCATCAGTGCTCCCCCGCCATCGGCCGCGAACGAGCCGCGCGTGCCTGAATAATACGGCGCGGTGCGATGCCATTTCACGGAGGCGCTCGCGAGCACCATCCGGCCAAGGCGACCCGCGGCGACGGCAGCTTTTACCGTACGGGCGCCATCACCGAAACGACCTTGGAAAATCGCGCCCACCTGCACTCCCGCTGCCGCGGCGGCGTGGAGAATTTGATCCGCGCGCTCCGTGGTGATTTCAACCGGCTTTTCGATCATCACGTGCTTGCCGGCACGGATCGCCACGAGGGCCGGCTCGAGGTGCGCGCCACTGGAGGTGGTGATGCACACCGCATCGACGCCGGGCTGCGTGACGAGTTCTTCCATCGTCGCGACCGCGATCCCGACGTGATGCTTTTCTGCAAACGCACGAGTCTTCTCCCTCTGCCGCGAAGCAACGGCGACGAGCTTTGCGCCCGGCACGAGCGCGAGGGCTTGGGCATGGAAATCGGCCACCATTCCCAGGCCGCAAATACCAAAGCCGATTTCCCGGGAGGAAGTAGAATTCATAAAAATAATACCGCGAGGATCGGCTCGACGCCGTCCCGCCGCCGATGGCGCGGAATGACGGCGCCCGAAACTTTCGCAGAGACTCGGGACGTTAGCTCCGGCAACCGATGCCCATCGGGCGTCCGGAGCCAATCGGCAGTGAAGCGGCCGCTTCGCATCACTTGAAGGATTGTGGCCCGCCGACGCCCTTGACGCCGCCTTTTGGCACACCGGGTGTCCGACGCGCCTGCTTCGGATCTGCAATCGGCGCGCGCGGAGGCGGGGTATTTTTCACGAGGTGGTTCAAGTTGTACACGACCCATGGATTGACCAACTCGTGGCCATCTTCCGTCGCGATGCCTTTGAACTTCGTGTCGTAGATCCGCCACGCTTCGAGATTTTCCACGTGCAGGGCGACCTTGCGACGGTCCGCGGAAACCACCGCTGAGGTGATCTTCACGTCACGCGGATCGTATTTCTGTGACCCGTAACGTTCGTGGTAATTGTAGAAGTAGGTCCGCATCGCATACGACGCCGGATTCGCTGCGGCCACCGGATTCACCGGACGCGTGAACGTGAGCTCAAAGCCATCCTCGGTCACATGCATCGCGGAGACTTCGAGCGGCACGATGCCCTTCCAGCTGATCCGTTGAAAGCCACTCTCGCCGGTCCACCCTTGGTGTCGGGTTTGCGCGACCCAGAGGCTGCCGGAGGGATCGAACGCAAGCCGCACGTTGCCGAGATGGAGCTTCGGGCTGTCGAAGAACGGCGCAACGGCTCCCTGCACCTGGCCGTCAACGTCCTCGAGCATCACGCGCATGATGCGCCGGTAATTCATCTCGCCGATGAACATCTGCCCGGCGAACGGCCCGAATTTCCCACCGGTGGAGTCCCACAGCGGCTGCGTGGGCGAACTGGACATGTCGCCATAAGGAAACACCACCGCGGCCCGCGTCCGCAGTTGGTCCAGCTCAGCGACCGGCAGATCGAGCGGTTGTTTGCCCCCTTGAAAGTCCTCGCGCCAGACCAGCGGCGGTACGTGTCCGTAGAATTTTCCCTGCTCAACATGGTAGAGCGCGCTCGATGCGACCCAGTCACCCTGGTTGTCGATGGAGAAGAGCCGCCCTTTTGGATCGAGGCCGATGCCGTTTGCCTCCCGCATGCCAACGGCCCATGGGATCGTTTTTCCATCAGGCGTGACTTTCATGATCCAACCGCGATAGGGCACGGGCGAAGTCATGCGGCCCCAGGCGCCTTGCGTGCTGTAGAAACCGCGGACTTCGTTGGTCAGCGGCTGGCCGAAGTGAGAACCGGTTCCGAGGCTGTAGAAAAGATTTCCCTGCGCATCCCTCACCGGCCCGGTTTGAAATTCCGCGTAGTTGCCCGACATGCCGAAATAGTCGGACACGGTTTTAAAAACCTCCGCCTTCCCATCCCCATCGCGGTCGGCGAGCAGCGTGAGCTCGGGAGTCTGCATCACGAGGACTTCGGTGTTGCTCACCGGAAGCACACCGAGCGGCCAGTGCAGGCCCTCGGCGAAGAGTTTCCACTCCTTCGTCTTGGGATTGTAGAAGTAAACCTGGCCCGCTTGGAAACAGACCACGATGCGGCCGTCGGGCATGACGGCGACGCCGTCGACGTTGGAAGTGCCGGGCGGCAGCGCGATGTCCTCGATATCGTAATACTCCAGGATTTTTGTGGGCAGGGATTCCGGCGGACGCGCACCGCGCCCCGCTGGGGCTTCGGCTTGGGCGCGCACCACGTCCGCCAGACACGCGAGCAGACCGAGCATCGCGGCGCCGTTGCGCAGCCGGTTGAAGAGAGTGAGAAGGGTTGGCATGGCGTCAGTTCGGAAGCGGGGTGTAGGTGACGGTAAAATCCTGCGCCGCGGCGCCGGTGAATTTGTAGAACGCGCCCTCTTTCGGGCCCGTCGCGGTGAACCGTTCCTGATTTTCCGGGGAAACGAAAAACCACACGGATAGACCGTTCGTGCGGAAACGCCGGGTGATGCGACCATCCTTGATCTCGACGCGCTCGCGCACGGTCACGCCGTCGACGTTCAATTCGAATTCGGGGATGCCCTGCGCGTCCACCGTGTAGCCGTTGAAATCGATCTGTTTCGGCACCGCGGCCGGATCGGGTCCGACGCGAAGGGGGAAACCTGACTCCTCGCGATAGTAAACCTCACCCTCCAGCTTCGCCACGGTCTTGTCGGGGCGGGCGCCCAACGTTCCTTTCCACGCGTACCGGAAACGGCCCGCACCGGCATCCCAGCAATAAGAATAGCCTCCCGGCAGCACGACGGCGATCGAAGCAGGTCCCGCCTGCGGCATGAAGAAGCGATTCACGCTCGCGGTGTTCGAGGCCCTGTGCGCCGAGTGATCCATCGCCAGTCTAGCCGCGATGGCTGGATCCACCGGGAGTTCCTTGGGGTTCATCACCGGCGGCCGCGGAATCGTCGTCACAGTCATCGTCCCGAACATGATGATGCCGTGTCCCGGGAACGTGCAGACATACGGATAATCACCGAGGATTCGGGGCGCAGTGAATTTCAACGTGAACGACTGCCCGCTTGGGACCACCTTCGAGGCCCACAAGACATTCGGCGAGGGCGGCACGAAATCGCGGTCAGCCGCGCCGGCGCCGAGGTCGATGGCTGCTTGGACCACCTCCGCCCGGGTTCCAGGTTTCACGACCACGAAGTTGTGCAGCATTTCGTCGGAGTTCGAAAAAATCACCTCAACCTCCGCACCGGGGCGAACCGAGAACGCACTGGTATCGAAGCGCAATCCCGGCAACGTCCCGATGCGAATCACCTCTGCGGCCGAGCCCGTGGTGCCCGCGAAAAGGAGAGCGCCAAGGAACAGGAACAGCGACCGCATCCTTCCCCGAGCAAAACGAACCGTCGAACAGGGGCACGGGGATGGGTCAAACACGCGGGGTACAGGGTGCACGCGCTGAGCGTGGCGGGAGAAATCCGAGCGCGAAAAGCACAAACTCAGTCTTCTTATAGCACGAGCTCACGTTTGACAGCTGCCAGCCGCTTCCCGACCTCCGCGCGTTGCTTCGTCGAGACGGCTGTTTAACCGGTTTGGCGAATTCAACTCGAGGGTGGACGACGTCGGCTGGTCGTCCGCCGGAAGACTCCTTCTGTGTCAGTCCCGGAAAGCGGCCGCGTGGAACTCGAGAATCTCTTTTCCGTAGAGTTCGTAGTACCGCGGGAGACTGTGGGGGACGCCCACGAGTGCCGGCCGCGAATTCCAGTCATTGTATTCGTGGGCGATGGAAAGCTCAGAGAGCAGACGGTGAAACTGGGTGGCGTCTCCAATCGTGCCGTCGGCGGACCCGACCCAGAGCGCGAGACGCAACGTCCCTGAGCGCGGCGGGCGTTCGGCGATCAAGGCAAAGGGATCATAGGGGCGATAATTATTTTCGCTGGCGTTGTACATTTCCGTCCACGCGTGGACGCGAATGCCGAAGAACGCGCCGGCAATTGCGGTCGCGGTACCAAAAAGATCGGGGCGCTGCAAAGCGTAGACGACGGCGCCATTTCCGCCGGCACTCATGCCTTGGATGTGCCGGTGGCGTGGGTCGGCCTTAACGCGGTAGTTTTTTTCGATATGGGGGAGAAATTCTTCGAAGAAAAAATCCTGCATCTGGCATTTTCCTTCGAACTGGTTTCCGTAAAATGATCTGCCGCCCGTGATGCCGACGATGATGAAAGGCGGTATCTCGCCCTTCACGATGAGCTCGTGAGCTTTGGTCACCACCGGAACCGAGCCATTTTCCGTGCCGCCGTTTCCGACAAGGAAATAGAGAATGGCGTATCGTTCATCGGAGCCTTCGTAACCCGGAGGAAGGTAAACCGTGTAGCCAACCTCGGTTTCGGCCTCGCCCGCAAAGCGGAGCTTCTTGCTGGTCATCGTCGCGTGCCGGTAGGAGGGGATTCCGCGGTTATCGAATTTCTCCGGCGTGTTAAATCGCACCGACCAGAATTCGGGATCCGGGCCGCGCGGTGCGGGTGGACGAATGGGGGTTGGAGCCCCCGCGGCAAACAACGGTGCTGGGACGAGAGCCGCGGAGAAACCCAAGAGGCACAGCGCGGCGGCACGAAGGATTCGCGGAGGATTCATGCGGTGAAGCGAGCAAAGGATCAGCGCGATCCGGAGCGGTGGGGCTGGCAGGGTGAAATTCATTCTTTAGCGTTTTAACCAAGAGCGGGGTGAGGGCACCCGACGGCACCCCGCCCACATTCTCTTCAAGGCACCTTCACGCTCGCGGCCATCTGCTTCAATTGCGGCATGATCGCCTGCACATCATCCATCCGTCCCGGGACGGAGAACATCACGTAACCCTGCTTTCCCAGAATGCGGACATAAAACTCCGCCCTTACTTCGTCGCCCCGATTGTACGCGGCATAATAACTGACCGCGGGATTCCCATTGATTTCCGTGAACTCGAAGCTGCCCGGGAGATTTTTGTAATCGGGCATCCCGCCGGCAATCCGGGTGTTCTCCTTGTTCTGCGCGACGCGGCGGAAATAGGCCTCGGATCCCTCGAGTTCGGGATATCCATTCGGATACATTTGGTAGTACATGCTTGGCTGGGCGGTCGACGGAGTAGGCGGGATCAGCCCGACGGTGTTCTCGCTGTTGTTGGTGCCCCAGCGGCGGGCGCCGCCGATGGACCAGCCCTCCGGATAAATGGCCGAAACCCCGAACGCGTCGTCGTGGTAGAAATTGTTTTCGCCCAGGACGTCAGCCATCGCGATCTGCGGCAGCGGTGCCGGAGGACCGACCGGCTTGGACGGCTCGATAATGGGTGAGGGAAAAGGATTCCACGCCGGTACAACGATGAGCGGGGAGGAAACCGGCGGTGGCGGAATGGCTGGCGCCAGGGGCGTGGAAACGACTGTTTCCACCGGCGGGGCAAACGCTGGTGTCGGCGGGGTGGCCTTATCCGGCTTGGCCAACGGAACGGGTGCCGGAACCTTGACGACCAGCTGCGGTGCAACGATGGGAGGCGCGGATATCGCGCGAGGTGAATCGGCACGGTTGAACCGGCTGATTCCAAACCAACACAACGCGGCCACGAGGGCGGCGACGACCAGGTATTTCATGGCTCGGGGAGGGCGGCCCCGCTTATTTGCGCAAACACCGTCGGCGTCGATGCTGGATTCGCGTTAACGCCGGCAAAAGCGGGCACGATGGTTCAAATAAACACGCAGGGTACAGGGTGCACGCGCTGAGCGTGGCGGGAGAAATCCGAGGGCAAAAAGCACAAACTCAGTCTTCTTATAGCACGAGCTCACGTTTGACAGGCGATAGCCGGTTCCCACGTTCCGCGCGCTGGCGCCCCATTACCCCGGGATCATTTTGCCCAGCCTTGGATCGTTTAGATTACCCCTTATGCGCACCTCAATTCGTCTCGTTATTTTCACCAGCCTCGCTCTGTTCGGTCAGCTTTCCCTCCTCGCGCAAGCCCCCGCCCCCGCTGCCGCGACCCCGCCGCCCAATCCCAACTCCGCTGCGCTCGCGGCGGACCACGGTGACATGATGAAACAGCTTGGAATCACGAAGCTCCGCCCCGGCCCGAGCGGCACCGCCGGACGTCCGAACCCGGCAAATTACGATCCCCGCAAAGCCGATCCCTTCCCGGACTATCCCGAGATCCTTACCCTGAAGAACGGCCAGAAGGTCACTACCGCCGAGCAGTGGTGGAACCAGCGCCGCCCTGAAATCGTCGAGGATTTCGAACGCGAAGTGATTGGTCGCGTGCCGAAGAATGCCCCCTCCGTAAAATGGGAAGTCAAGGAGACGGTGACCACCAAGGTCGGCGAGCATCCGGTCGTCGCCAAGCTGCTCGTCGGTCACGTCGGTCATGCCGATGAAGCCGCCCATGCCGGCATCACCGGTGATCCTGTCGATATTCAGATGGTCGTCGTCACACCTGAAGGCGCGAAAGGCGTCCCGGTTTTGATGATGTTCGGTGGCGCGAACATCCCCGGTCGCGCACCGGCCGGTCGTGGCGGTCGTGGTGGCCGCGCTGGCGGCCCCGGTGCTCCCGGAGCGCCCGGTGCTGCTGTCGCCGTTGCTCCCGCGACTGGCGCCCCCGCTGCCGGCCCAACCGCCACTCCCGCCGCGCCCCCTGCCGGCCGCGGCGGCCCCACGGGCCCGAGTTCTCAGGAATTGCTGATCGCTGCCGGGTGGGGCTACGTTGGGATTACGCCTGGCAGCATCCAGGCCGACAACGGTGCCGGCCTCACCAAGGGTGTCATCGGCCTCGTCAACAAGGGCGGTTTCCGCAAGCCCGACGATTGGGGTGCTCTTCGCGCCTGGGGCTGGGGCGCCTCACGCGGTCTCGACTATCTCGAGACTGATCCTGCGGTCGACGCCAAGCGCGTCGGCATCGAAGGTGTTTCGCGCTACGGCAAGGCCGCTCTCGTCACGATGGCGTTCGACCAGCGTTTCGCAGTCGTGCTGGTCGGTTCCTCCGGCGAAGGTGGCGCGAAGCCGCATCGCCGGAATTTCGGCGAGGCCGTCGAGAATCTCACCGCCGCCGGCGAGTACCACTGGATGGCGGGCAACTTCATTAAGTATGGTGCCGAGGAATCGAGCTTCGGCTCCAAGAACGCTGGCGACATACCCGTTGACTCCCACCAGCTCATCGCCCTCTGCGCGCCGCGCCCGACCTTCATCAGTTACGGCGTCCCCGAGCGCGGCGACGCGAACTGGCTCGATCAACGCGGCAGCTACATGGCGACCGTGGCAGCGGGCGAGGCCTTCCGCCTGCTCGGGGTCAAAGATCTCGGAGAAACGGTCGACTACCGGGCCGCATTGATGCCTTCCGCGACCTACGGCAAACTCGATGGACAACTCGCGTGGCGCCAGCACGAGGGTGGCCATGAGGACCGGACGAACATGCCGCATTTCATCACGTGGGCCAGCAAGCAGCTGAAGCACACGCTACCCGAAATCAAAGTCGCGAGCACATCTGGCCAATGACCCAGGTGCGACTCTTTCGGTCGCTCGCGATGCTCGCGCTATTCAGCAGCGCGGCATTTGCGCAAGCGCCGGTCTCCGCACCTCCCACTCAAGCTGCCCGCGGCGCGTCGGTCCCCGCTGATCAGGCGTCGGCGCGCACGGACGCGAACTCCGCCAAAGCGCACGAACAGCTTCTCGCGAAAGCACGTCAGGGCGGCATCGACGTGTACTTCGTCGGCGACTCCATCGCCCGTCGCTGGGGTGCGACCGACTACCCGGAATTTTTGGCAAACTGGAAGCAGAACTTCCACGGTTGGAATGCCGCCGATTTCGGCTGGGGCGCAGACACCACGCAGAACATTCTTTGGCGGCTTGAAAACGGGGAACTCGATGGCGTAAACCCCAAGGTCATCGTCATCCTCGCCGGGACGAACAACGTCGGGCGTCAGGCCGGAGACGAGGCGACGATCGCCGCTATCACGCGCGGTCTCAAAGCGATCGTCGACCGCTGCCGCGAAAAAGCCCCGCGCGCCGTCATCGTTCTCACCGCGATTTTCCCGCGCAACGACAGCATGGCGGTGCTGCCCACGATCAAAGAGATCAACGCCCGCATCGCCCGTTTCGCCGACGGGAAGACGGTTCGTTTTCTCAACGTGAACGACAAACTGGCGGACGCAGAGGGCACCTTGTTCGAAGGCATGATGGGCGACCGGCTGCATCCCACGCTCAAAGGTTATCAGGTGTGGGCCGATGGACTGAAACCGATCCTCACTGAGGTGCTCGGACCTCCCGCTGCCACGGACCATGCGCCACCGCCCACCGGGGATCCCAGCGCTGCCGCGAAGAAGTGACGGTGCGTTAGTCTGGCCCTGCGCTCAGAGGGGCAGGAAGGCCTCGTTGTTGAGGGCCGTCTTCAAAATCGTTCGTCATTCGGAACGCCGGGATGGTCCTCGCAAAGACGTGATGGAAACGACGCAGCCCTTCGACTCCTTCGCGCCCTTCGCGAGACCCACTCTGAGGCTGGTTGGTTGGTCGCTCATTCCACGGGAAACCTCGGCTCCACAATCATCCCTCGCTCGCGAAATCGTGCCGGTTGATCCCCACCGACTTTTTCCTCGCGACAACGATCGGGGACCGGTTGCGGCGCGCTCGCTGCTACTATTCGCAGCACCGATGCAGAATTGCATGGCGCGCCGAGCCCGAACCTCACTAGGCAATTCGGTGCTGATAACTGTCGCCGCCGCCGGCTAACGCGTCTGCCCCGCCTCGCTTTTTCCCCCGCTGTGAATTCTTCCCTTCCACCATCGACCCCGTGCTCCGCCGAATCCGGCGGCGAAATTCCTCTCCCCCGCGAACCCCGGGCACCTGCCGCCCGAGCCCCGCGCGCGCCTCGCCCATTTGCCCAACGCGTTGAAAAAAACCTCCATCGCATCGGGGTGGGTTGCGCGCTCGGATGGGTTGCTCTGCTGGCGGCACCGGCCGACCTCCGCGCGCAACCGCATGCGCCCGAAATTCCCGGCGCACGGACGGTGAGCGCCGAAGACGCGACCCAAGCCGAGCTGATCAACGCGTACCGAAACGTCCGGGAACAGTTGCAATCGACTCAGCTCGCGATCGCCGCCAACCGTCTGGAGGCCGATGCGAATGCCCGGGTACAAACCGCGATCACCGACAAACTGGAATCGATCCGCTCAACCATGGACCTCGAACGGGAGCGTCATCGCATCGAAACCGAAAGATCCAATGCCGAACGCGAGCGGCAGCGGCAGGAAACCGATCGCGCCAACGCCGAGCGTGATCGCCAGCAAGCCGAGCTGCAGCGCTTCACCCGCACGACCTTCTGGATCGCGCTCGCGTTCGGTGGCATCGGAGTGCTCTCGGTGATCATCGTGCCGCTGCTGCAATGGCGCGCACTGAAGCAAGTCGTCGACTTTCGAAATCAGCCCGCCGGATTACTCGCGCCAGCCACGGGTGGGTTGCTCCAGACCGACCATTTATCGGCGGCTGATGAAACCGTCGGGCTGTCGAACCGACGCCTGCTTTCCGTGATCGATCGCATGGAACAGCGCATTTTCGAACTCGAACACACGACCGCTCATCCGTTGCCCTCCACGTCTGCCAGCCCCTTTATCGCCTCCGATTCCCGCCGGCCTGAAGCGATCGCCGAACATCTCGAGCGCATCGGCATGCTGATGAACCGCGGGCGCGTGTCACTCGAGGGGAACAGGCCCCGCGAGGCCCTGACGTGCTTTGACGAGGTCTTGAAGCTCGACCTGAAAAATGCCGAGGCCTTGGTGAAACGCGGCGCCGCTCTCGAGCAGTTGAAACAGGATGAGGAAGCGATCCAGTGCTACGACCGCGCGATCAAGATCGATCCGAAGTTGACGCTGGCCTACCTCCACAAGGGCGGCGTCTGCAACCGGCTCGAGCGTTACGAAGAGGCGCTGCATTGCTACGAACAAGCACTGCGTGCGGAAGCGGACGGGGCGCCAGCCGTTGGCTCACGCGCACCGCTTCCGGGACCCTGGCCCGCGAGCGGCCGCAGCATCAGCGCGGGCTAATTCGTCCCGAAATCGCTGCGCTCACGTTCGAGGAGCAGCTGCTGTTTGGTGACGTAGATCCGGCTCCCGATCAGCTCGCGGTTTTCTTCGTCTTTCGCCGCCAGATCTCTTTCCAGTTCCGCGATGCGTTTTTCGTAGGCGGCGATTCGCTCCTGCAAAGGCGCATGCAATTGTTCCAGCCGGTCCACCAGCTCGCGGATTTCCTGCTCGGCCTTTTGTTGCGCGGACAGCAGCTCTCCCCGGTGATGAACGAGAGTGCGGAAAACCTTCTCCCGCATCCAGTCCATCACCCCTGAACGAATGGCAGCGTGCGCTCGCTCCACTTTGCGCTCGGCATCGATCGCCCGATATTTCCAGACCTCCCCGCCCGCTTCACTCGGCGCCACCGCCACGCGTTCCCAACCCGACGCTTCCGGCTCATCGGGGACAAGTGCCGTTGAAGAACGCACCCGGAGGCGGCGCAAAATCACAAAAAGCAGCACACCGATGACGGCGAAACTCACCCCGGTGAAAATGATCTGTTGGGCCACCCGTCCGACCGCCGTGCGCTGTGGGCCAGGTTCCGCCGAAGCCATTTCGACGAGATTTTTCTCGCGCATGATACCGATCGCGGCGAGTGCCTGACGATCGATCGTGTGGCCCTTCGCGATGACGACCTGCCCCGCAGCGAAGGTGTCGTTCACGGAGGCGTCCTCGGTCTTCTTCGCGCGCAAGCTTTCGCGGATCGCGGGATCGGGCATGGCATTGGGGCGAATGAACGAAGCCAGAAACCTCGCTTGATCTTCCTGGCCACCCGGAAAAAGCGTGGCGAAAGCCCGGCGCGCCTGGGCAACCGAGAGCACTTTGCCCGACGCTATCGTCTGCTCTGGCTTCTCCAATTCCTCGCTTGCCGGGACGCCGTTGAAATTCGTGACCGGCAGGACGCGGAAAGTTTGGTTTCGCGGAAGCGTCATTTCCACGCCGTTCTGGACCACCGGCACCGCCACCGCTTCGCGCAGCGGGCGGACGAGCGTTTCAACGAGCATTTCTTCACTCGCCCCCCGGATCCAGATCCGCGACAGGGCATCCAGCGGAAAATCCTTGGGCGCTTCGCGCGCGGCCTCGGCGACTGCCCGGGCGAAAATCGGGGAACCGGCCACCGCCTCAACCAAGGGACGGCCTTGCAAAGCGCGCTGCAGGGCCGCGAGGAAGCTGCTTCGAACGGCCGCGATATTTTGGCGCAGTTCCGTTTCCGCTTCCAGAGCCGCCTTCGCATTGTACCGCACCACGAAAGGTACATCCTGCGCGAGTTTCTCCTTCAGCGCCTCGGTCGCCTCCAGATTTACCACCACCAATGGCACCGGCGTGATCACATCCTCGTTTGCCACATCGCCGAGCTTGTAATCCGGCACCGACGCGAGCGCCGAAAAAGCCAGCGGGGTGAAGGCTGACCCGATGGCCAGCACCACGCAGGCGCGCAGCGTATCCAAGAAAGTTTTCCGGCTCACATTCTTTTCAATGCGACGCGTTTTCCCCCGAGCAAGATTTTTCCCTTGGCGCGCTGGCGACAACGAACTGCGTCTGCAAATCACCGACATGATTATTTCCCTCCGATACCCGGGAGGATTGGGCGAGAACGACAATGACCAGCTGCCAAAAACCCAAGCGATCCCCGGCTCCGCTGTCCGCTTTATGCATCGAGCTGCCGCTCAAGTGAGCACCGTACCCGCACAAATGATATCCTGAGACGCGCGGCCCCCGGGAGAAGTCTGAGACCGAATCGGTCGAGGCCGGCGCATCCCGAAAAAATTTTGATCGCCGGTACGGGTGGAACTCGTTGCTCTGAGACGCTCCCCCGTGCCTGTCCTCCCCTCTGCTCTCGCCGTGATCGACGGCACGCTTTTCCGACTGACCCGCAAAGGCGCCACCGCCGGCTTTTTGACCCCGCTCGCGACCGCGGTGCTCGAGTTTCAGCGCGGGCCCCTGTGCATCTACATTCGCGAGCATCCCTTCGGTCTGCTGCCCGGAATCTCGAATCTCTACTGCGTCGATGCTTCGCTTCGCCTGCAATGGATGGCCGAGTGGCCGGACGCGGCCGACCCTTGCACGCGCATCGTTGAAATCGACGGCGGGCAACTCATCGCCGAGGCAGCGTCGGGTGCGGTGGTACGGATCGATGCATTGAGCGGCCGCTTGCTCGGAGTTGAAAGCGCGCTGGCCGCCGCGGTTTGAAAAATCGCGCGGGTATTCCGCGCGTTGTTTCGCCAAAGGCGCGGGCCGTCACCGCCCCTCTCGCTCTTGTCGTGTTTTGATCATGTGGGACGGATGCCCTCACCCGTCATCCGCGTGATTGGCCCATCAACCCGCGGGGTGAAGGGCACCCCGCCTACATCCAGTCACCACTTTTATCCCGCCCGCGCTGCCACCGACGCCGCCGGCATTTCCTGCGGGATGATCGCGTGCCGGCGAACCTCGACGCCCCGGAGAAACATCACGATGGCGCGCTCGCCGATGCGTTCGGCCGTGAGAATTTTGTGCAAGGCTTCGACTGACGGCGTCGGCAGTTCATCGAGGGCAAGGATGAGATCACCCTCGAGCAATCCCGCGCGCGTCGCGGGACTCTCCGGTTCCATGCCAGCGACGAGCACGCCGGTTTCCTCCCTGATGTGGTGGTAGCGCGCGACTTTTCGGATCAAGGGAACGGTCTGCCCGGCCACGCCGATAAAGCTGCGGCGAATGCGCCCGTCCTTGATGAGCAGACCCACCACCCAACGGGCGGTGTTGCTGGCGATCGCGAAACAGATTCCCTGCGCCGGCCGGATAATCGCCGTGTTAACTCCGATCACTTCACCGCGGGTGTTCACCAGCGGGCCCCCGGAGTTTCCCGGGTTCAGAGCGGCATCGGTTTGGATCACATTGTCGATCAACCGACCTGAGGCTCCGCGGAGCGAACGGCCCAGTCCGCTCACGATGCCGGCGGTCACCGTCTGCTGAAAACCCATCGGCGAGCCGATCGCGATGGCGATCTGGCCCGGGCGGATGGCATCGCTGTCCGCGAGGTTCAAATGCTCGAGTTCGTCCGCGCTCACCCGGAGGACGGCCAGATCGGTGTGCGGGTCCTCGCCGATCAGGTCGGCGACGAGTTTCCGGCCGTCCGCGAGAAAAACCTTCAGC
>JBDSSU010000478.1:0-3520 GCA_039928635.1 Opitutaceae bacterium
GCTCCGTCTTCGAGGGGGAGAAATGAGCAACCGGGCCAAGCTGGTGTTCTTCTGTCTGGCGCTCGGCAGCGTGACTGCGGCTCTGCTGTATCGGCAGCGGAGCAATGCGCGCTTGCGCGAAGCGATCGAGGCGCTGCACGCCCAGAACCGGGAAGTGGTGGTGATGCAGGGCGAGCGCGAACGCCTGATCGCCGCTTCGCCCGCGCGGGCGGCGGCGGCGCTGGAGGAGCAGGAACTGCTCGCGCTGAGGGCGCAGATCCTCGCCCAGCAACGCCGGCTCGAAGCGGCGCAGCGCCCTCGCCCGCCCATCGCGCCCCGCGTCGCCAGGCCGATGAATCCCCCGGTGCTGGCGCCTGGCATGATCCCCGCGGGCGCGCTGCAAAATGTGGGGCACGCCACCCCCGCCTCCGCGATGCAAACGGGACTCTGGGCGCAAAACCGCGGCGAAACCTCGACCTTCATGGCAGGAGTCGCCTTCGACCCGGAATGCAAGGCGAAGATGGACGAGCTGTTCACCGGGCTCTCCGCGGAAGAGCAGCAGTATTTCCAGTCACCCGAGCGTCTGGTGGCTCTTTTGGCGAACGCGGCGAACATCGCATCGGATGGCGGGACTCCATTTCCGATTCAAATCGTGGAAAAACCGCTTGGGCCCGATGCCGCGGAAGTTACCCTCCGGCTGCACTTGCCCAACGGCGAAATCCGGGACGGCAAGACCCTTCGTCTGCGCCGCTTCGCCGATGGCTGGAAAGTCGAGCTGCCCGGCACCGAGGCGGACTGGGTGAAAGTTCTGTGGCTCGGATTGCCGCCCACTCAACGCATGAGGCTGCGCGGAAACTGAACCGAAAAAATGGGCGAAAAGGTTTCTGCGACGGGGACGGATTTCCTGCCGGTTCCGCTCTAAACCAGCCAGTCGCGCATTTGCTCGGGCGTCAGATTCCCGCCGCAGAGAATGATCGCCACCGACTTCCCCGCGAACGCTCCCTTGTTCTCGATCAGCGCCGCGAGTCCCGCGGCCCCCGAGGGTTCGAGCACCAAGCCTAGATGCCGGTGCGCGAGCCGCATGGCTTCGAGCAACGATTCCTCCCTCACCAGAATCCCCTCGTCGATGACGCCGTTCATGTCGCGAACGCATTCGGGAATCGGCACGCGGATCCCGATCCCATCCGCGATCGTCGACATCGTGTCGTGGCTCACGATTTCGCCTCGCCGCCACGACTCGATCATCGCCGGCGCACCCGCCGCCTGTACGGCGACGATGCGCGTCGAGGGCTTCAGATTTTTCAGAACAACTCCCACGCCACAGGCGAGCGCCCCGTTGCCGAGCGCCAGCAACACCGCATCTAACGGCTCTTCCGCCGCGGCGAGTTCGAGTCCGATCGTGCCAGCCCCTTCGCCGGTCTCCACGTCGAGACTGTCTTCAACCAGGCGCACACCCGTTCGCGCCGCCGCGCGTTTCGCCTCGATCTTGGCCTCGTCGAAATCGTTCCCGAACAACACCACCTCAGCGCCGAGCGCCCGCATGCGCTCGATCTTGAACGCGTTCGCCTTTGTGCTCGCATAAACCGTCAGATGAATTCCCCGCCGCCGGCACGCATACGCCATCGCCTGACCCAGATTCCCGGCGCTGGCGGTGATCAACCGCCGCTCACCCTCTAGCTTCGAAACAAAGTAGTCCGCCCCACGGCCTTTGAAGCAGCGAACCGGATTCACCGTTTCCACTTTCACCAGCATTCGCATGCCGAGGAGTTGCGAGAGCGATTCGGCCACGAATTGCGGCGTGTGCAGAAATACCGGATCGATGACGCCCGCCGCCTCGCGAATGTTTTCGATCTGAAGCCGGTGAGCCACGCGCCGAAATGTGGAATGTTCGCAGAAAAAAGACCAACCGCTTTTTCAGATCCGACGGGGGGGAATCCGACTTACGTTCGCCAAAACGCCACGAAGAAGAGGAACAGCCGGTAGGCCCAGACCACCGGCACCATCGCGCAGGCGAGCACACCGGCTTTCACCATTGCCCCCCCTTTCCCACCGCCGTAAACCGCGCGGAACGCCCGACCCAGATACACCGTTTGCCCTGCGGTGCTCACGATCGTCACGGCTTTGTCCACGATCTCCCAGTGCGCGCGATAAGTGACCTCCCCCATCGCCACGACAAACACCCGCCCGATACCCAGAATCACCAGCATCCAAAGCAGAAACCACGCGCAGAAATGCAGCGCAAAAATCACGTGATCGACCACGCGGCGATGGGGCCAAATCGACACCAGCAGCAACGGCACGAGAAACAGCGGCACCAACGCGAGCGTCAGCGCCCGCGCCTCGATTCCGACATAGGCATCGAACTTCACCGCATACGCATCGAATGTCGTCTGCGTCGCGGCGATCCTATCCTCCACCAGCGGTCTGACCCAGCGGCTATAAGGATGGCCGTTGACGTGTAAACGAAGCGGGGTGCTGAGCGTGTTCCACCCGATGAGCGGCTGGAGCACGAAAAACAGGACATTGCAGATGAGGAAAAGCGGGAGCGGCGCGATATACGGTTTTCGTTTCCCGCGCAGATAGTCCGCGGTAAGCCTGCCCGGCTTCGTCACGAGCAGCCGCATCGTGCGGAAAATCTTCCCATCGGCCTGCGTGAAGGTCTCGAACGCGTGCAGAAACAAATGCTTCAGCGAAAGGTCCGCCGGCTCCGGCTTTTTCTCCCCGCACGCCGCGCAAAAAAGTCCCGGCTGCGGCTGACCGCACCCGACGCAAACGTCCGGAACGTTTGGGGAGGGCAACGTGGTCACTCCCGTGAGTCTCCAAATTGATCGAGCCGAGTCACGCTGGAAATCCGCCGTTCGCACGGCGCACCCACAGGGGGCGGTGCCCTATTTGAACTTATCCCGCATCGCCTGAATCCCCGGAATCTTCGCCATGAGACGAGTGTGCTTCGGCTCGAAGAACTGCACGAGCGAACGCTGGTGCCGTCCGACGAGGATCGTGAACACGTAGCCTTCGTGTCCCGGCGCACGCACCGTCGGATGATATCCGCGATCGATCAGAAACGTGTCGCCGTCCCGCGTCATCACGACCGAAGGCGCCGTGCCACCGCCATCGTCCCGATAACAAAACTGCGCGCCGAAACCCGACTCCGGCCGGTAGCGGTAGTGGTAGATTTCCTCGAAATCCGTCTCCTCCGGCGGACGCTCGGTATCGTGCTTGTGCGGCGGGTAGCCTGACCAGCAACCGTCGTCGCCGTAGAGTTCGCTGACGAGCAGGTTGCCGGCGCGCCCCGCGGCATTCTGCCCGAGGATGTGAAAAATCCGCCGCCGTGAATGCGTCTCCTTCGAGCCGACCTCGACCATCGACACTTCCTCCGGTGCGATGCGAAACGGCGCGAACGGCGTCGCGCACACCCCACCCGCGACCGCGACCTCCGTGCCCTCGCGCACCGCGCGCACCGTCACGCGCGGACACGTCCCGCAGTAAACCGAGTCCGCCGGCCCGTCCCAAATATCCGCGCGGCGACCGATGTCCTTGA
>JBDSSU010000479.1:0-6994 GCA_039928635.1 Opitutaceae bacterium
AGGGCGCGCAGACGCCGCGTTTTTCACCTATTGGGTTAGGCCTGCGAAGCGCCCGGCTGTCCTGAACCTCGCTGCGCTTCGCGATAGGCCCGCCATCCTCCGAAGGAAGTGATGTCTTCGCCGTCACTCAAGGCCACGGGTTCGCAGAGGAAACCTTTCACGGTCGAACCATCGTCAAGGATCAGCGTCCCGATCCCGAGTGGGGGAGGAATGGCGGCGACGAATTCGGCCCAAGCTGGGGGTGCGAGTGTCCAAACTTCGACTTCGATCGGCGCACCCTCGCCGGGCGCGACGCGGACCAGTCCCGGCTTGGGAGGCACCGTGCCCGCCAGTGCGTAAAGTCGGTAACAATCCGCGGTCCGGGCCGTGCGCACGAGACGGCCGCCGCGATCCGTCAGCTGGGCGTTCAAGGGTTGCCCGGTGAGATGCGCTCCGACCACCCCCAGTTGCACCCCGCGTGGCAGGCGCAGGGGCGGGGCCTTGGCGAACGACGACACCGCTGGCAACGGGTGCCGGCTACCGCCGAGCTTCCTGGCCGTGCCGCGCTGGAAGGCCGCGCCAATCGAAGCGAGCATGGGATCGCTCCAAGCCGGACCAAAGAGCGTCACGCCGAAAGGCAGTCCATCGGGACGGAACCCCGCTGGAATCGCGATGGCCGCGGTATCGAGGAGATTGGCGAAATTCGTGTAGTACCCCAGTCGCGAGTTGAGCGTGATGGGATCTGCCTCGAGTTGCGCGCGGGTGTAGATGGTCGGTGCGGTCGGCAGCATCAAAAGGTCAATATGCGCCCATTCCTCCTCGGCTGCCCGGCGCAGGTCGGCGAGTTTGTAGAGCGACTCGAACGCCTCGACCGCGAGGAGCTTGGAACCGCCCTCGATGATCTGGCGCGTTACGGGGAAGATTTTGTCGGCGTGCTGCGCGTGAAACGCCCGGATCGCTGCCCAGCGCTCCGCCAACCAGGGTCCTTCATAGAGTAAACGTGCCGCATCGCGGAACGGCATGAAGTCGACCTCCACCTGGACGCCGCCGAGTGACTCCAACCCGCGGATGGCATCTTTAAAGAGAGTGGGGTTCTGTTGGTCCCCGAACCATTCGAGTTGATCGGCGGGCGGCACCCCGAACCAAAAAGGACTTTCGGCCGCATGATCCCACGCGGCAGCGACCTCGTTCGGAGCATGACGGGCAAACGAATCCATGGGGTCGAACTGGCCGGCAATTCTCGCCACGCGCGTCGCGTCTTCGACGGTCAGGGCGAAGATCGAAACGCAGTCGAGCGAACGACAGGCGGGGACGACCCCACGCGTGCTCAGCCAACCCCGGGTTGGCTTGATGCCGGCGAGATTATTAAACGCCGCCGGGACGCGGCCGGATCCGGCGGTGTCCGTGCCGAGCGCAAAACTCGCGAGCCCCGACGCCACCGCGACCGCCGATCCGCTGCTCGAGCCCCCCGGGATCATGTCGGGATGGAACGGGTTGCGAGGCGTGCCGTAGGGCGAGCGGACGCCGACCAGCCCGGTGGCAAATTGATCGAGATTGGTTTTTCCGACGGGAATCGCGCCGGCGTCGATCAACTGCTGCACCACGGTCGCTGACACGGTCGGCGTGTAAGCGAACTCCGGGCACGCGGCCGTCGTGGGCGCGCCGGCGAGGTCGATGTTGTCCTTGATGGCGAACGGCACGCCATAAAGCGGCTGCTCCGCCGGGCCACGCTGCTCGGTGTTGTGCGCATAGGCGAGCAGGGCGCTCCTCGGAAGCCGGTGAATCCAGATGGCCGGATCCGCGTGGGCGTCCAGCCGCTGGCAGAGTTCCTCGACCAAGGCAGTGGGAGTGAGCGTGCCGGCGGCGTAAGCGTTGCGAAGGGTGGTGAGATCGAGGGAAAGCGACATTACGAAGAGGGGGGCCCGCGAGGGGCTGGCGAAAGCGAAGGCGGGACGAAGGGAGTAACCGCTAAGCTAGTTTCCCGCCAACTCGCTCTCTTCGATAACTTCCTTTCGCCGTGAAACAACTATTCAGTTTTCAAGGACAACGAGGGTTTCCCCCGCATTGACCGGCCGGCCCTCGACGCAACGGACTTCCCTGACTTTGCCCGGGCGATTCGCCACCACCGTCACCTCCATCTTCATCGACTCGAGAATGATGAGAGGATCGCCGTCTTTCACCGCATCACCCGGCGCGACCGTGATTTTCCAAATATTGCCCGGAATAGGCGCGGGGACCGAAGTGCAGCCCGCCGGAATCGCTTGCTCGTCCACCACCGCCGCCGACTCCGATTCGGCGGAGAAATTAAGCTGACCGCTCTCTTCCCAACGCTTCCGCTCGGCTTCGAAGGCGGCTTGCTGGCGCACCTTAAATTCCGAAATCGCGTCGGCGTTGCTCGCGAGAAATTGCTGATAGTCGCGCAAACGAAACGTCGTTTCCTCAATCTTCAGCTTCACTTTTCCCTGGGGGAAATCCTCGCGGAATTTTGTGAGCTCGGCGTTCGACACCGGATAAAACCGAATCTGGTCGAAGAAACGCAGCAGCCAGGGATGACCGTCTGTGAAGTCGGCGGTCTGCTTGTAGCGGTTCCACATCTGGCACGTCCGCCCGATGAACTGATAACCGCCGGGGCCTTCCATCCCGTAGATGCAGAGATAAGCGCCGCCGATACCGACGGCGTTTTCCGGCGTCCAGGTTCGCGCCGGATTGTATTTCGTCGTGACGAGCCGATGGCGTGGATCGACCGGCGTCGCGACGGGTGCGCCCAGATAAACATCCCCGAGCGCGAGGACGAGATAGCTCGCGTCAAAGGCGATGCGATGCACGTCGGCCACCGAGCCGAGGCCGTTGATCCGGCGGATGAACTCGATGTTGCTCGGGCACCACGGCGCGTCCTTCCTGACGATCTGCATGTATTTGCGGATCGCGAGGAGCGTGGATTCGTCCTCCCACGAAAGCGGCAGATGCACGATGCGTGAAGGGACTTCGATGTTGTCCACGGAGGGCAGCTCGCTTTCCGCCCGCAGCAAGATCTCCATCAACCGTTCCAGTGGCAGGGCGCGGTAGTCGAAGTGAACCTGCAGAGAACGAATGCCGGGGGTGAGATTGAGGAGCCCGGGGATGTGCTGACGTTCCAGCCACGTCTGCAACGCGTACACGCGCATGCGGAGCGTAAGGTCGAGTACGAGCGGCCCGTATTCGATAAGCAGATAGCTGTCGCCCGCGCGTCGATAGCAGACGGCCGGAGCGTCGGGCTTTTCCGCGATCTGGTGGAGGATCGCCGGCTCGGACGGGAAGGAATTGGTAGTTGGTAGTTGGTAGTTGGGCCGCGCGGTTTCGGGGTTTTTACCAAACGCTAATTTCCAACTGCCAATTACTCCCCGCGTCCGCGAGGGGACCAGCGATTCGATCTCGGTATCCTGGGCCGTGGCGGCGATGCGAGCGTCTTCGGCGGTGCGGGCGCGGAAGCGGACTTTGTCGCCGGGCTTAAGCTGACCCATTTTCCACAGCTCACCCTGAGCGATGGTTGCGGGGCAAACGAAACCACCACAACTCGGGCCGTCCGGACCGAGAATGATCGGCATGTCCCCCGTGAAATCGATCGCGCCGACGGCGTACGCGTTGTCGTGAATGTTCGAGGGATGCAGCCCGGCTTCTCCGCCATCCCGGCGCGCCCATTGCGGTTTCGGGCCGATCAGCCGCACGCCCGTGCGCGCGGAGTTATAGTGAACTTCGTAAGCCGTGCTGAAGAGCACTTCGATATCGTCGGTGGTGAAAAAGTCAGGCGCGCCATGGGGACCGTAGAGGACACCGATCTCCCATTCGCGAGTCAGCGGAGGCTGAATTCCTGCGGGAGCGCGCAGCAGTGGCGCGTCGTCGACGACGCCCGCGGCGGTACGGCGATTGACGCGCAGCACGTCGCCGGTGCGCAGAGCGCGCCCGGAGTGTCCGCCGAAAAGGCCGAGCGTGAAGGTGGCTTTGCTGCCGAGATAATCCGGCACGTCGAACCCATGGCGAACGGCGAGGTAGGCGCGCAATCCGGTCCCCACGACCGCGCCGAGGCGCAACGTCTGCCCCGCCTTCACTCGCACAGCCCGATGATAAGGGAGGGGCTTGCCGTCGAGCGTCGCGGGCATGTGCGCCCCGGTGAGCGCGATGATTGCCCTGGTGTTAAAACGCAGGGCCGGGCCCTGGACGGTGAGTTCGAGTCCGGCCGCGGTGTCGGGATTCCCCACCAGCCGGTTCGCGAGCCGGAACGAGCGTCCGTCCATCGGGCCCGAGGGCGGAACGCCGACATCCCAGTAGCCGAGGCGTCCTGGAAAATCCTGGACGGTCGTCTGCGTGCCGCCTTCGAGCACATCGATCGTGGAGGCGTCGTAGGGGAGCGTGTGGAGAAACTTGGTGGTGATGCCGCCGGTGCGAAAGCCGGCGGACGCGACGATCTGGCGGAGATAGTCGAGATTGGTCTCGAGCCCGTGCAGGCGTGTGGCGGCGAGCGCAACCTCGAGCCGTTGCAACGCTTCAGCGCGATCGCGTCCCTTCACGATAATTTTCGCGAGCAGCGGATCGTAGAACGCGGAAATCTCCGTGCCGCGCTCCACCCACGTCTCAATGCGGGCTGACGTGGCGAAGTGGACATCGGTAAGCGTTCCCGCGGCGGGCTGGAAATTCTTGCCCGGATCCTCGGCGTAAACGCGCACTTGAATCGATGCGCCGGTGGCCTCGCGTTTCCAATGGGAAAGATCCAGTTCGCCAGCGGCGGCCAGCAGCATCCATTCGACGAGATCGATGCCCGTGACCTCCTCCGTGACGCCGTGCTCGACCTGGAGGCGCGTGTTGACCTCGAGGAAATAAAACTCGCCCGTGGCGTTGTCGTAGACGAATTCGACCGTGCCCGCGTTCCGGTAGCCGGCGGCACTGCCGAGGCGGGCGGCGCATTCGAGGAGTTGTGCGCGCTGCGTAGAGGTGAGACCGGGCGCGGGTGTTTCCTCGATGACCTTTTGGTTGCGGCGCTGGACGGAGCAGTCGCGTTCGCCGATGGCGACGACCTGCCCGCGACCGTCCCCGAAAATCTGCACCTCGATGTGCCGCGCGTGCTCCACAAATTTCTCGAGGAAGATGCCGCCTTCCTTGAAATTATTTTTCGCGAGCCGGCCCACCGCGGCAAAGGCCGCGGCGAGTTCGCCCGGTTTTCGGATCAGCGACATCCCAATGCCGCCACCGCCAGCGGTGCTCTTGAGCATGACGGGATAACCGATGAGCGCGGCTTCGCGGCGGGCGTGATCTTCGTCGCGCAGGAGTTCAGATCCTGGGAGCAGGGGAACGTGATGCTGCTGCGCGATGGCTCGTGCGGCGTGCTTCAGCCCGAACATCCGCATCTGGTCGCCCGTGGGTCCGATGAACACGAGGCCGGCGGCGGCGCACGCGTCGGGGAACGCGGGGTTTTCGGAAAGGAAGCCATAGCCGGGATGAATCGCCTGTGCGCCGGTGGCTTTCGCGGCGGCGATGATTTTGTCGGCGTCGAGATAACTTTGGGCGGCCGGAGAAGGACCGAGGTGAATGGACTCATCGGCCTGTTGGACATGCAGCGAGTGCGCGTCGGCATCGGAGTAAACCGCGACGGACTTTACGCCCATGCGCCGCAACGTGCGAATGACGCGGCACGCGATGGCCCCGCGATTGGCGATGAGGACTTTGGAAAACACGAGGCAGTTGGCAGTTAGCAGTTGGTAATTTGTCGCCAGGAGCAGTTCGTAGCGGTAGCGGAACTGACATGGCGAAATTCGCGCTCGATGAATTGCGGGTTTATGCGATGGCTGAGGAATTGGCCGATCTCGTGTGGGACGTCGTGGCTACGTGGGAGCCGTTTGCGAAGACGACAGTTGGACATCAGCTCGTCCGTGCGGCGGACAGCGTCGGAGCGAATATTGCCGAGGGGTATGGACGCGCATCGCCGGCGGATCACCAGAGATTTGTTAGGACTGCACGGGGTTCGCTCTACGAAGTGCGGCATTTTTTGCGCCGTTCTGACCAGCGAGGTCTGCTGAGCAAAGAGCAAAAGGCTCCCATGCAGGTTCTGTTGAAGGAATTGCTGCCTGCCCTGAACGCCTATCTGCGCTCCCTTGGTAGCCATAGCGCGTAATGATTGGACCAAATACAAATTTCCAACTGCCAACTACTCCGCTGCGGTCCAGATCAAAACCTCGATCGGCGTCGGGTTGTAGGCGTTGCACGGGTTGTTTAATTGCGGGCAGTTGGAGAGCACGCAGACCACGTCGCGTTCGGCCCGGAGCTCCACGTAATATCCCGGTGCGGAAACGCCGTCAGCGAACGTCAGTCGCCCATCGGGCGTCACCGGCACGTTCATGAAGAAATTGATGTTGCAGGTGATGTCGCGCTTTCCGAGGTCCGCCCGCCACGCCTGTACGCCGCAGATAAAACTGTCGCGGCAGGCGTGCATGGACTCTTTCTCGACGGCGTAACGCATCGTGTTGCTCTCGCGCGAACACGCTCCGCCCAAGGTATCGTGGCGCCCGCACGTATCTGCCACGATCGTCAGGAGCGGATCACCGAACGAAGACATCAACACGGTGCCGGTGCTCAGGTACAGCGCCGCCTGGTGGCGGATGGTGTCGCCGGCACTGTAACGATTCGCCGGATCTTGAGCGTCGTAGAAAAGCGTGTCGGCCGCCTGGTTGCCTTCGAGGTCGACGATGCGGAGGAATTGGCCGCGTTTGATTTCATAGGTCCAAGGATCGCCCGCGGGAATCACATGCCGGTAGACTGCCGTGGAAGGATCGCGTGAACTCGTGGTCTTCGTGAAACTCATGGCGGTCAATCGCGGAGGGCGAAGTAGTTTTCCGTGTTGAGAAACGCGCGTTCATTTTCCGGCCGGGAGGAGCGGCACGCATCGTCGGTTCCGGCGGGCGGCGTGCGGAAAACCTCGAGCCGTACTTCGCGCGGGCGATATTGCGGATCGGGATCCAACGGATGCTGGCAGGTGTTGAGCACGACG
>JBDSSU010000480.1:0-2613 GCA_039928635.1 Opitutaceae bacterium
GATCAACACCCGGCTGCTCAATGCCGACGGCGTTTATATCGACGGCCTCAACGCCGACGAAAAACCGAGCGAGCACGTCTCCCAGCATTCCAATATGTTTCCGCTCGCGCTCGGCATCGTACCGGCCGCGCAGCGCGCCAGCGTGACGGCCAAGGTGAAGGAACTGAAGATGAACGTGGGCATGGTGACGGTGCTGTTCCTCGTGCGCGGCCTCGGCGAAGCCGGCGAAGGCGAACATCTCGTCGAGCTGTTTACGAACGCAGAATGGCCGGGCTGGGCGCAAACCATCGCCCTCGGTGGCACCGCGACCTGGGAATCCTGGATCGCCAACACCGACGGCAACAGCCAGTCACACGCCTGGGGCGCGGCCGGACTGGATGGCTACGTGCGCTACATCCTCGGAATCAAACCCACCAAACCTGGCTACGAAGAGGTGCAGATCAAGCCGCTCGCCTTTGGGGAAAAACTTCCCTCCGCCAAAGGAACGATCCCCACCGACCGCGGCGATATTTCGGTCTCCTGGAATCGCACCGCCGACCGTTACACGATGACCGTAAGCCTGCCCGCCAACGTGACGTCATCGGTGCACCTTCCAAAGGGATCCAGCGCGAGCAACACGGTACGCGTGGACGGCGCAAATGTTGTCGGGGTCGAAGATGCCGGTTACCTCCGCGTTCCGATCGGATCCGGTGCGCACACGATCGAACGGATGCTCGCTCCGTGATTCGAGACACTCCGGCGAAACTGGGGCGGCTTTTTTTCATGCATTATTCTCCCTCGGGCCGCGGTCGAACCCGGCATCCGATGGTCACCAATTTTCTTGTCCCGGCCGGCGCGCCGGACGCGATCGACGCGCCGGACGGCGGCACTGCGGGTTGACGTCGCGCAGCAGGACGAAGCGTCGCTTAGTTAACCAACGGAAACCGTTTTTACCCGCCCTCCCCGATCGGACCTGCGCGCGACTTCGCCGGTTTTTGAGGGACGCCGTTTCAGGAAACGGCGGTCGGCGGAACTTCGTCAAAGGCACTCGAGATGCGGCCGAAAACGGCGGCCAGTTGCCGGGCTTCGGGTTCGCGAACATGAGCGGCAAAATACTTTGCGATGCCTGCGCGATAGACTGGCCAGATCCTGCGCAACGTCTCCACGCCCTTCCCCGTGAGCTCCGCGTACTGCACGCGTCCATCGGTCGGGCAGGCCCGACGCGCGATCAATCCGCCCTTTTCCAATTTATCCACGAGGCGGCTGAGACCGCTACGGGTAAGCAAAGCGCTCCGGGCCAGTTGGCTCATCCGCAGCCGTTTCTCAGGCGCGAGGTAGAGCTCGTAAAGGGCATCGTACCAGCTGAGCGACGGCAAATTGGCAGCCGCCAGATCCGACTCGATCGCGGCGAACAGCCGCCAAAATGAGCTGTAGTATTTTCGCCACGCCTCGAGGTGTTGCCTGGGTAGTTCAGAACTCATGCGCAACGGTAAAAAGCCATTTTAGTTGCATAGGCAACGATATCTTCCATCTTCGTTGTGTATGCAACTATCTCAATTCTTTCGGTCCTCTCCGGCGGCTCGCGATTCGGTCGCTCCGCTAATTCTTCGCGTGGCGCTCGGCGCCATGCTGTTTCCCCATGGAGCGCAGAAACTGCTCGGCTGGTTCGGTGGTTACGGCTTCACCGGCAGCATGGGGTTCCTCACCGGACAGGTCGGAGCGCCTTGGATCGTCGGCCTTCTCGTTATTCTCGGGGAGTTTTTCGGCAGCTTGCTGCTGCTCGTCGGACTCGGCACGCGCTTCGCCGCGGCGAGCGTGGCGATCATTATGGCCGGAGCGACAATCCAACATCAGGCCAACGGCTTCTTCATGAATTGGGCGGGAAACCAGAAGGGTGAAGGACTCGAGTTCTTCCTCCTCGCGATCGGGATTGCCTTCAGCCTGATCGCACTCGGCGGCGGGAAATGGTCGCTGGATTCTCGCCTTACCCGGGACCACGCCTGAGCACGCGCTCCCCGTGACGCAGGTAGCTTAGCTCAGCTCACTCCAGCGACGACACCACCATCCACCGTTTTTTGATGCGATAGGAGTTGTGCCTCTGCTCATCCCAGCAAGGCGCCTCAAGCAACGGTCGATAACATTTCTTGCGCAAAAAAAAAGCCGCGGACTTTCGTCCGCGGCTTTGAAGTTTTTTGGAGGAGCGTCGCGCTGATCAGCTTGCGCTCGCCTCGGCCGGCTTCTCTTCCTCGAGGGGAAGCTCAGCGCCGAAGGGCAGCGTGATCTTGAGCCGCTTGTAGGTCGGCAGACCTGTGCCGGCCGGAATCAAGTGACCCATGATGACGTTCTCCTTGAAGCCGCGGAGCAAGTCCACCTTGCCCAAGGTCGAGGCGTCGGTGAGGACGCGCGTCGTCTCCTGGAACGAAGCGGCGGAGATGAAGCTCTCGGTCTCGAGCGAAGCCTTCGTGATGCCAAGGAGGATGGGTTCGGCCTCGGCAGGTTTGCCGCCGGCTTCTTCCATCCGCTTGTTCTCACTGAGGAACGTCGCGCGATCCACCTGCTCGCCCCAGAAGTTTTCCGTGTCACCTGGATCGGTGATGCGGACCTTGCGGAGCATCTGGCGGATGATGATTTCGA
>JBDSSU010000481.1:0-9588 GCA_039928635.1 Opitutaceae bacterium
CTTCTCTGGCGGCGATCCTGGCGGCGGCGGTTTTCGGGTTGCTCCCGGCGTGGCTGGCCTCGCGCACCGACCTCAACGACGCGTTGAAGCAGGGTACCCGCGGATCAACTTCGGGCGCACACCACCGCTTGCGTCACGCATTGATCGTAATCGAGGTCGCGCTCGCGCTGGTGCTGTTGTCCAGCGCGGGATTTTTTCTGCGGGGACTCGATCGTTTTGTCTCCCGGGATCATGGCTGGCGGACGGAGAATTTGCTTACCGCGAGCCTCAATCTGCCTTCGGTCCGCTACCCCGACGCAGTCGCGCAGCTGGCTTTCTATGACCGGCTGCAAACCCGTCTCACGGCCCTGCCTGGGGTCACCCAGGTGGCACTCTCCCGCACGCTGCCTTTCTACGGTTTTGGTTTCGGCCAGCGCTTCATCGTCGAAGGTCGTCCCGTGCCCGAGCCCGGGAAAGAACCGCAGCGCGATGTGAATTATGTCAGCTCCGGGTATTTCGACACGATGGGCATTCCGTTGGTCGAAGGCCGGATCTTTTCGCCGGCCTCCGACCTCAAGGGTCCGGAGCCGACCCTCATCGGAGAATCGATGGCCCGCCAGCTCTGGCCCGGTGAAAGCGCGATTGGGAAACGGATCGCTCATCCCGTGGACCTGGGTTGGCTGGAGGTCATCGGAGTGGTGCGCGACGTTTCTTTCGCCTCCAATCTCGGGAAACCGACCGGCCGTTTTCAGACCTATCGGTTTCTCGAACGGGACCCCGCGCAGGAGATCGTACTCTCGCTGCGCTGCACCGTGCCCCTGGCCACGCTCACCGATGCGCTCCGTCGCGCGGTGGCCGAACTCGATTCCGAACTGCCGGTGAATGCCATCCGTTCGGCCGTGGAGGCGGTGGAACAAAACATCGCGAATTACGAACTCACGGGCCGGCTGCTTTTCGGATTTGCGCTGCTCGGGGTACTCCTGGCCGCGATTGGTTTGTATGGGGTGATCTCCGGATTCGTCGTTCAGCGCACGAATGAGATTGGCATCCGTCTGGCGCTCGGTGCCCAGGTTCGCGATGTCTTGCGGCTGGTGCTGGGGCAGGGGGTGCGGCTCGCGTTGATCGGTGCCGGATTTGGACTGGCGGGAACTTTTGGTGTGGCGCGGGGGTTGACCGCCTTGGTGCCGGGTTTGCCTGCCGCAGAAGTGATGACTGGGGTGGGCGTGACGGCCTTGCTCATGGCAGTCGCCGTGGTCGCGTGTCTGGTGCCCGCCCGCCGCGCGATGCGCGTGAACCCCATCGCCGCGCTGCGGGCTGAGTGAACTTTTTCCGAACCTCTCGTGGCCCCGATGCACCGCACAAACCGACTCTTTCCATTCCCTGGTAACTTTCCGTCGCCTCCTGGGTTATTCCGTCGTCGGCGATTTCTCGCCGCCAGATAAACCCAACTGCCCATGAAACTTCGCCACTTCACCGCGCTCGCCCTGCCGTTTTTCACCGCTGCTCTTGCCGGGGCCGACAGCTTCGAATTTAAAGACGCTTTCAGCCGCACGGGTGCGTTCAACCCCAATGGTGAAATCACCCTGGAAAACGTGAATGGCAGCGTGGAAATCCGTACATGGGATAAGAACGAGATTCTCATCGAGGGCGAAAAAAGCGCGAAAACGGAGGAGGAGTTAAACCTGATCGATATGAAGATCGATGTCTCCACTTCGCGGGCGGGCATCAAGGTTCGGTTGCCCAAACGCTCCAGCGGTTTTTTCTCGGGTGGTGGCAACATCCGGGCTGCCGTGAGTTTCAGGCTCACCGTTCCCGCCAACGCCGTGCTCGCGAAGATTTCCACGGTTAACTCCTCGGTGTCGATCGAAGGGGCACGCGGAGTAGTCAACGCGTCTTCGGTGAATGGCAGCGTGCGCGCCACGGGTCTGGCCGGTCCGGTCAGTCTCGAGACGGTGAATGGCGGAATCAATGCGCGCTTTGATGCGGTGGCGGCGCAGCAGAAGCTCTCGTTCAATACCGTGAATGGGAAAATTGTGGTGAGCCTGCCGAAGGATGCGGGCGTCCAGCTCCACAGCTCCGTCGTAAATGGCAAAGTGAACTGCGAGTTTCCGATTGAACTTGGCGGGAAGAAGTCGGGCAAAAACTTGTCGGGGAAAATTGGTGACGGACGGGCTTCGCTCGAAGCCGAGACGGTGAACGGTTCGATCTCCATCGAGAAGCAATGAGACATCAAGGGCCGACACATTGCTCTTTGCCGCCGGGGTCCGCGAGCGCGGATCGGCTGGATTAACTTTTCATGGATATCAAACGTCCCGATCAATCGAAGGCCAAGCTAAGGCGCCGCATCGTCCTTGGGGTTGTTGGTGCCACCGTGCTTATCGGAATCACGATCACGCTCGCGCAGCTCAAACCAGCGGCGCCGACCGTAAAACGGGGCGAGGTGTGGATCGATACCGTGAAACAAGGCCCGATGGTGCGGCAGGTGCGCGGCAGCGGCACGCTCGTGCCGGAGGAGATCCGGTGGATCGCCGCGCGGACGCAGGGTCACGTTGAACGCATCGTGTTGCGGCCCGGAGCGACGGTGGAACCGGACAGCGTGTTGCTCGTGTTGAGTAATCCCGATGTTGAACAAGCGGCGGCGGGAGCGGAGTCGCAGCTCAAGGCGGCCGAGGCGGAGTTGGTTAATCTCGAGGTGCAGCTCCGCAGCGGCGTACTGGCGGCCGAGTCGACGGCGGCGGGCGCGCAAGCGGCGTTCGAGCAGAGCGAGCTGCGGGCGGAGGTGAATGAGAAGCTCTTCAAGGACGGTCTTGTTTCCTCGCTCGAAATGCGGCTTTCCAAGGTGACGGCGCAGCACGCGGCAACCGCGAATGAAATTGAGAAGAAGCGTTTCGCCTTTTCGAAGGATTCGATCGCCCCGCAGCTGGCCGTAAAAGCGGCGCAGGTCGATCGGCTCCGTGCCGAAGCGAGACTTCGGCGGGATGAAGTCAGCGCCCTCTCGGTCCGCGCCGGGATGAAGGGTGTACTGCAGGTGCTGCCGGTGGAAGTGGGTGCGACGGTCCAGCCCGGCGCGAATCTCGCGCGGGTGGCTGACCCGACGCGGCTGAAAGCGCAGGTGCACATCGCTGAGACGCAGGCGAAAGATATTTTGATCGGGCAGGTGGCGCAGATTGATACGCGCAACGGGATCGTGGAAGGCAGGGTGGTGCGCGTGGATCCCTCGGTGCAGAACGGCACGGTGACGGTGGACGTCACGTTGAATGGCGAACTCCCCCGAGGCGCGCGGCCGGACTTGTCGGTGGATGGCGTGATCGAACTCGAGCGTCTGGAAAACGTGATCTATGTGGGTCGGCCCGCGTTTGGGCAGGAGCGCAGCATGGTGAAGATTTTCAAACTCGACGGCGAAGGGCTGTATGCGTTTCGCAGTCCGGTGCAGTTGGGTCGAAGTTCGGTCAACACGGTGGAAATTGTGGAAGGCCTCCAGCCGGGAGACCGCGTGATTTTGTCGGACATGTCCCAGTACGATGCGAACGACCGCGTGAAGTTAAACTGACGCATTGAAATCAACTCACGCGCCGCTCCACGGGCGTGGTTTTCCAAACTCATTTTCCCACCGGAGAACATCCCCCGCTCCCTGCTCATTCGAAATAGTTTTCTCTCCCATGAACATCCCACCGCTCATCCAGCTCGAAAACGTCACGAAGGTTTTCCTCACCGACGAAGTTGAAACCCACGCGCTCGCCGGAATTAATTTCTCCATCGCGAAGGGGGATTATGTATCCATCGCCGGTCCTTCCGGCTGCGGTAAATCCACCCTGCTCTCGATCCTCGGACTGCTCGATACTCCGACCGAAGGAACCTACGTGTTGAATGGGCGGCCGGTGCAGGATCTGACGCTGCCCGAGCGCGCGCGCATCCGGAACCGCGAGATCGGTTTTATTTTTCAATCGTTCAATCTCATTGGCGACCTGACCGTCTATGAAAACGTGGAGTTGCCGCTCACCTATCGCGGCATGCTCGCGACTGAGCGGAAGGAACGCGTGAACGAAGCGCTCGAGAAAGTCGGCATGGCGCATCGCGCGAAGCACCTCCCTTCGCAGCTTTCCGGCGGTCAGCAGCAGAGGGTCGCGGTGGCGCGCGCACTCGGCGGGCATCCGGCGGTATTGCTGGCCGACGAGCCGACGGGAAATCTCGATTCGAAAAACGGCGATGCGGTCATGGAGCTGTTGCACGAGCTCCATCGCGGTGGCGCGACGATCATCATGGTGACCCACGATACGCGTTTTGCGCGGCACGCGGACCGCACGGTGCACGTGTTTGACGGCCGGGTGGTGGATCACCCGATGGAAACGACCGGGGCCCGCTAAGTCCGGAGCGGCTTAAAACGAATCATGATCCAATTAAAAAACGTCGAACGGGTTTATCCTCTCAAGGGTGGGCCCTTTTATGCGCTGCGCGGAATAAATCTGGAAATCAACGAGGGAGATTTCCTTTCGATCATGGGTCCTTCCGGCTCAGGGAAGTCGACGTTGCTCCATATTCTTGGCCTGCACGATGGCGTGTGGGGTGGGGAATACTGGTTTCGCGATTTGCCGTTGCACCGGCTCGAGCAGAAAAAACGTGCAGAGGTCCAGAAACAGAACATCGGCTTCGTTTTTCAGCAGTATCACCTGCTTGATGACCTCACCGTTTACGAGAACCTGGAAATTCCACTGTCGTATCGGAACGTGCCGAAAAAGGATCGCGAGAGCATCGTCTGTGACACGCTTGATCGTTTCCACATCGTGGCAAAAAAAGATCTTTATCCTGCCCAGTTGTCCGGAGGGCAGCAGCAGCTCGTGGGCGTGGCGCGTGCGCTGGTGGCGAAGCCAGCGATCGTTCTGGCGGACGAGCCGACGGGTAATCTTCACTCCGATCAAGGCCGCGAGATCATGGAGCTGTTTCGCAAGCTGAACAAAGAGGACGGCGTCACGATCGTGCAGGTGACGCACTCGAATGAAAACGCCGCCTATGGTTCGCGAATCGTGCGGCTGGCGGATGGTTGGATGCTTAAGTAACCGCGATGCGCCGGTTAATTCTTATGGTGTTGCTGGCGGTGGTTGCGGACACGGGGTCGGCACAGAATGCACAACTCGCCGCGAGCGCCGGTCCCCACCTGACGCTCGATGAAGCGATCAAGTTGGCGCTGGAAAGAAACAAATCGGTGAAGGTCGACGCTTTTTCCCGCGGCATTGCGCGGGCCAATCTTTTGGAAGCGAAAGGGCGGTTCGACTCGGCGCTCACTTTTCGCCGCAGCTATACCGAGGATGGCAGCCCTGCTGGTTTAGGATCGTGGATGACGCAACTCAGCCAGACCGACGATTATGGTGTAAGTTTGGATGGAATCACGCCGTGGGGGTTGAGCTACAGCTTCGGCGGGAGCGCGCAAAACCGGCGTGGAACGGCCAACGGCTTTACGGACAACTACAGTTCATTTGGAGGGATCACGGTGACCCAGCCATTGCTTCGCGGGTTCGGTTTCGGGGCGAATTTGTTCGGTGTGCGAATCGCCAAAGCAGATCGCTCGATCTCAGATTGGAGTTTCCGACAGAGCGTTATTTTCACGGTCACGCAGGTGGTGATTGCCTACAGCGATCTGACCCTGGCGAAGGAAAACCTGCGCATTAATCGTCGTGCCCGTGATTTGGTGGATAGTCTGGTGGAGAGCAACGAACGGCGATTTACCGCGGGGACGATTTCGGAGAGCGACGTGCTTCAGGCGCGAGCGCAGGCCGCTTCGCGGGGGGAACAAATTTTGTTTTCGGAGCGGGCGGTGCGCGACACGGAAAATAATCTCCGGCATCTCATCGGGGAAGAAACGTTTTCGTTGTCGGGACCGATGTTGGTTTTAGATCCACCGGAGTTGTCGGAAGTGGAAGTAAATTTGGCGGAGGATTTGAAAACGGCCTTGGGCTCGCGCCCGGATTATCGGGCGGCCCGCCTCGGCCTCGTGAAACTGCGGGCCGGCGAATCGCTCGCGCGCAATCAGCTTCTGCCGAGGCTGGATGTCGTCGGAAGCTATGGCTACAGCGGGTTTGATCGCGATTTCGCGGCCAGCCGGCGAATGGTGACGGATGAAGATCATCGCTCTTATTCGGCGGGCGTCGTCGTGAGTGTACCGCTCACATTCGCGGAGGGTCGCGGCCGAGCGAGAGCGGCGCGGCTTGGATTGCGCCAGGGAGAGGCCGACCTGGACCGGTTGGCCCAGGATATCGCTTTGAGCATTACAAGCGCCGCCGGACAAATCGAGACGACGAGACAGCGGGTAGTGGCAACGCGCCGGGCGTACGAACTTGCCAGCCAAACGCTGGAGGGAGAGCAGAAGAAACTTCAGGCCGGGGCGACGTCGACGTTCGTGGTCCTAGGGCTGCAAAACAGTCTAACCTCGGCTGAAAGCAACTTGTCGCGCGCGCTGGCGGACCAGCGTCGTGCCTACGCGATCTACGAGCGGGAAATCGGGGTCACCCTGGTGCGGCGCAAGATTGAATTGAAGAGTGAAGATTAACCGCGCGTGTTGGGATGTTACGTTCCACCGACCAACGGATAGCCCTGCGGCTCTGAGAGCAGCGAAGGGGTGATCGAACGATCGAACTTCGGCCTCGATTAGCTTAAACTTACCGCGACAAGTTGCTGACTGGAGACGTCGACCGAGTTAGAAAGTGGGGTGGGGTGTAAGACAGCGGGTCGCAGTCACACCTCCGGTTCCAAGCGCTTGAGGCGGAAAAACGTCTGCAACAATTCTCGGCATTCAGACTCGAGAACACCCCCTGAGGTAATCTCGAGGTGATGATTTACGCGGGGAAGATCGTTGAGGTTCGTTGCGCCGCCGAGGCAGCCCATTTTGACATCGGGGACGGCGTAGCAGACTCGTTTAACGCGCGCCATGAGCATGGCGCCGGAGCACATGGGACACGGTTCTTTCGTGACGTAGACCGTCGCGCCCTCGAGCCGCCAATCCCCCTGCTTTTTCGCGGCCTGTGTCAGAGCGAGCATTTCCGCATGGGCGGTGGGATCGGTGGTTCCTGCGACCGCGTTATGGGCGGCGCCGACGATTTCGCCCCCGCATTCGATGACCGCGCCGATGGGGACCTCGTTGGCACGCCAGGCATCGATGGCTTGGTTGAAAGCCAGCGCCATGAAGAACGCGTCGTCACGCTCCAGTTGCGACGGGAAGCGCTTCGGAAAAGGACAGACCAGTGGCGGGGACGATTCCATGGAACGCGCGGAACGCGCAGAGGGAAACCTTGACTAAGCCGTCCCCAATCTGCCTTACAAGGTGCTTTTACGACATTACCGATGACTCTGCGCCCGGCGACGAACACACACATTCAACATGGCTGAAGGTAACGCGATTGAGGTTGAGGGCAAAGTTGTCGCCGTGCTCCCAGGCACGATGTTCAAGGTGCAGTTATCGAATGGGCATGTCGTCTTGGCGCACATTTCGGGCAAGCTGCGGAAGAATTTCATCAAGATCGCCGCTGGCGACATGGTGAAGATGGAGATGAGCCCGTACGATTTGGAAAAGGCGCGGATTACTTTTCGAATGAAGGAAACGAATTCGAACTACGTTCCGCCGCCGCGCCGTCGCTCATATTAAGCGACGGTCAGAGAAGGCGAGGGGCGGGATCATTCCTGCGCACAACGCGAATCAATCGGATTTATGGTTGATCCGTACTACTCGAAAAATCACTGGCCACTACGCGTTCAGCGGATGGAGTGGAGGGGAGGAGTCGGGGGATGTTGCCCAGTCCACTCGAGGTGCTGCCGGGACGACGGCGGAAGTGGATGGGACGATTTGCTAGAGCGGCAGGAATATTTTCGCCGAAGGGCGGTATTGTAGATAGAGAATGAACAATGCCCACGCTTCCCAGCCGCGCGCCTGGAATATTTGTTGGAGAAATCGAAAGTTTTTTAAGTCACATCAGTCTCGAGCGAGGCCTGTCGACGCACACAGTTTCGGGATACGGGCGGGACTTAGCTCAGGCCGCGTGGTTCTTGGCTCAACTCGGATGCAGCGACTGGCGAGCGGTAAGTGTGTCCCAAGCAACCGCATGGGCTCACTCGTTGAGCGGCAAAAAAAAATACGCCATCACTAGTGTGGCGAGAAAGCTTACGGCGATGCGGGTCTTTGCGCGCTATCTTATCCAAGAAAAATATCGGGATTCCGATTTCACGTCGTTGCTTTCGGCACCAAAGGTAACACGGCGAATTCCTAGTCCCTTAACCGTGGACGAAGTCGCGCGCTTGATAACTGCGCCAACTGGGAACGATTCGGTGAGCCTACGAGACAGGGCGTTGCTGGAAATTTTTTATTCTAGCGGCTTACGAGTAAGCGAAGTGGCAGATCTTTCACTTCATCAGCTAATGCTAGAGCAAGGGCTCATCCGCGTGCTTGGAAAGGGGTCGAAGGAGCGGGTCGTTCCAACCGGCAGAAAGGCGGCTGACGCGCTCGACCGTTGGACCCATGAGGGGCGCCCTCGCTTCGTGACAAAACATACCAGAAGTCACGTGTTCCTTAACCAGCGTGGTGGATCGCTATCGCGCGTCGGCCTTTGGACGATCGTGAAGTATTATGCGCAGAGGGCGGGTATCACGAAGAACGTGACGCCTCACACGTTGCGGCATTCTTTTGCTACGCATCTTCTTTCTCAAGGAGCTGATTTGCGCGCTATCCAGGAAATGCTGGGTCACACAAGCATCTCGACGACTCAAATCTACACCTCTGTCGACGCGCGGTTGGTCGTGTCTCATCACAGAAGATACCACCCTCGGCGCGCTTAAAGTTGGACCTAACTTTTCCAGTTTAGTCACGGTATCCGATAAACAACTACCACAACGTCAGCCTGAATTTACGATAAATATGTGTGCAAAATAATACTCGATAGCTAGTTATGAACTAATCGCCATTATTCAGTCGAGAGCGTAAAAAATAACTTGAAACGAAGATGGTGGACCACATGTTCCCGGTCCCTTCAGCGGTTGGCTTCAGACGAAGTCCGGTGCGAGAGGAGGCAAAGTTTTCGCTTCAGCTTTTCCGAAAGTTTTTCGGAAAATATGTTGACGGAAGAAACGACGTTGCTTCTGCTGGTTCTCTTTCCCATTCGGGAAGCTCTTTGAAATTTACTTTGTGCGATTGATTGGGACCCCCAATCAAAATTCAAAATGGGCTCATTAATTTGAACCCGAGTATAGTAGTTCATGAATCACTAGGTTCAGAACTCTTTTCGGAGAGTTTGATCCTGGCTCAGAATGAACGCTGGCGGCGTGGTTAAGACATGCAAGTCGAACGGTTTTTCGATTGTAGCAATACACTTGAAAGACAGTGGCGAACGGGTGCGTAACACGTGAACAATCTACCTTCAAATGGGGAATAGCTCGCCGAAAGGCGGATTAATACCGCATATGGTTACCTCTCGCATGAGAAGTATACCAAAGTCAGGGACCGTAAGGCCTGACGTTAGAAGAGGAGTTCGCGGCCTATCAGCTAGTTGGCGAGGTAACGGCTCACCAAGGCTAAGACGGGTAGCTGGTCTGAGAGGATGATCAGCCACACTGGAACTGAGACACGGTCCA
>JBDSSU010000482.1:0-8995 GCA_039928635.1 Opitutaceae bacterium
TCGATCCGGCGGTGCACGATCGCGTCGTGCTCCGTCAGCTCAAGTTCGCGGACTTCCCCATCGCGGTAGATCCGCCTTCCCTCCTCCAGTTGCGTTTCGCTAAACGCATCCGCCCAATCGTTTTCCAACCTGCCAAACCAAAACTCCAGGGACTGTGGAGTATAAACGCGCTTCGGGCCGTGCGATTGCATTCAGCGTAAAAGGCGCGAACCTAGAAACCGCCCGGCGTGGTGCAATCCCGAATTGCACGAATATTTCCGGCGATCGCGGTATAACAAAATCGTAACGCGGATGCCACCGGGTCGTGACGTGGCGCGGCGATGGTTCAGGGAGAAATTTTCCCTTTCCCCTTCTCCTCTCCCTGACCACCGCACTCGTGAAGCTTGCGATCATCACCGAAACTTTCCCCCCGGAGATAAACGGCGTGGCGATGACTTTCGGCGTGATCAGCCGGGAACTCGGCCGCCGGGGTCACGAGGTCACGATTTACCGGCCGCGGCGAAATGATCTCCCACCACCGGCCGCGCATCCGGAATTTCAGGTCGTGGCACTCCCGGGCCTCCCGATTCCGGGCTATCCGCTTTTGCGGTTCGGATTGCCGGCTCAAGGAAAACTCAGTGAACGGTGGCGCGCCGATCGCCCGGATCTCGTGCACGTCGCGACCGAAGGCCCACTCGGCGCCTCGGCCGTCAGCGCCGCCCGCGCTCTCGGGATTCCCGTCACCTCGAGTTTCCACACCAACTTTCACGCCTATACGAAACACTACGGCTGGCCTGCGCTCCGCCGCATCACCGTTCGCTGGCTGCGCCATGTGCACAACCGCACCCGCCGCACCTTTGCCCCCACGACCGAGCTCTGCGCCGAATTGAGCGCGCTCGGTTTTGAAAATCTCGCCGTGCTCTCCCGGGGAGTGGACACCCGTCAGTTTCGTCCCGAACTGCGCTCCGCCCAGCTCCGCGCCCACTGGAAAGTCGGCCCCAACGATCCGGTGGTCCTGCACGCCGGCCGCATGGCGCCGGAAAAAAACTATGCCCTGCTATTCAGGGTGTTTGCCGCGATGCGCGCCGCCAATCCGCGTTGTCGTTTCGTGATGGTGGGCGACGGACCCCTGCGGCGGGAATTGGAACGCGCGGAACCCGGCTTTGTTTTCACGGGCTTCGTGCCCCGCGAGGAACTCTCCCGCCACTACGCGTCAGCCGACATCTACATCCATGCGAGCCTGAGTGAGACCTTTGGCAACGTGCTCACGGAAGCGATGGCCAGCGGTCTCGCGGTTGCCGGTTTCGACTATGCCGCGGCACGCCAATTCCTGCAGTCAGGTCACAACGGACTCGCCGCTCCCTGCACCGAACCGGCCGCCCTGATTGCCGCCGGCGTGCGGCTCGCCTGCGACGACGCGCTGCGCTCCCGCCTCCGCCTCGCTGCCCGCGCCGCCGTCGAGCCGCAGTCCTGGGAGAAGGTGATCACGTGTTTCGAAACGGACCTCAGCGGGGTGATAAACGACGCCCGCCCTTCCGCACCGCCGATCCCCTACGCCAACGCCGCCTCCACGTGAATCCCCGCCTCCTTATTCTCACCGCCGGCTTCGGCGAGGGTCACAACGCCGCCGCCCGCGCACTCGCCGCCGCTTGCGACACGCGGCACGGCCAGGGATCCGCATTGCTGGTCGACGCCTTCGCCCTCGCCTCGCCGCGCCTCAATGCCCTCTCGCGCCGCGGCTATCTCGCCATGATCAATCGCACGCCGCGCCTCTGGAGCGCCATCTATGCCTGGATTGACCGCTCGAAGGTGCTGCCGCGCTTCCTCTGGATGCTGCGCCGCGAACTGCAGGTCATCGACGAAATCATCCAGCGCGAAAATCCCGCGGTCATCTGCAGCACTTACCCCGTTTACGGTTTCATCATCGATCAACTCCGCAGCGATGGCCGCTGCCGGGTGCCGCATTTCAACGTCGTCACCGATTCGATCAGCATCAACTCGCTCTGGTGGCGCCCGGCCTGTGACGGCTGGTTTTTGCCGAATGAGGATTCTGCTGAGGTGTTGCGCCGAGTCGGGATTCCTGCGGCTCGGCTGCACGTCAGCGGCTTTCCCGTCACGGGGTTTTTTGCCCAACATGCCGGGCAGCTTTGCGCACCCGATCCCGCCGAGGGCACCGCCCCGCGCGTGCTCTATATCATCAACTCGGGAACCCAGCACGCGGAGACGACCGCGCGCCTGTTGTTCGCCCAGACAAATTGGGAAATTACCTGCGCGGTCGGCCGTGACGAAACGTTGCGCCACCGACTGATGCGGCTGGCCTCGGGTCGCGCGCGACCCGCGCGGATCCTGGGATGGACGGATGAGATTCCGCGTCTCCTGATGACCCACCACGTGATCGTCAGCAAAGCCGGCGGTGCCACGACCCAGGAGGCGATCGCCGCCCGCTGTCCCATGATCGTGAACCAGATCGTGCCCGGTCAGGAGGAGGGCAACTACGAGCTGCTGCGCCGTCACGGGATCGGCGCGCTCGCGGAAACGCCGGCCGCCGTGATCCAGGCGCTGCACCAGGCTTTCGCGAATCGCGGTCAGGTGTGGAAACAGTGGTGCGACCGGCTCGCGACTCTCGCCCGCCCCGATGCGGCGCGCGGTATCGTCGAACACCTGCTCGGCCGGCGCGATGAAACGCTCCCGGCTGAAACCCACGTTCCGCGCGGCGTCGAGCCGGTGGCCTCCCGATGAGGACCCGCTTCATCTTCAATCCGAATTCCGGCCACAACCGCCGACGCCCGGGCCTCGATGCCACGATTCGCGCGTTCATCGCGGCCCGAAGTTTGGACGCCGATCTGATCGCGACGCAGGGTCCGGCCCACGCGACCGCGCTGGCCCGGGAAGCGGTGCTCGATGGTTTCGGTTGCGTGGTCGCCGTGGGCGGTGACGGCACAATCAACGAGGTGGCGCAAGCGCTCGTGGGTACGCCGACCGCGCTGGCGCTCATTCCTTGCGGCTCGGGCAATGGCCTCGCACTTCACCTCGGTCTGCCGACGGCACCGCAGCGTGCGCTTGAGCTGATCGCCGGTGGCGAGACGCGCACGGGAGCCATCGACACCGGGGTGGCGAACGGCTTCCCGTTTTTCAATGTCATGGGTCTCGGGCTGGACGCCGACGTGAGCCGGCGTTTCAACCGACTTTCACGCCGCGGCCTGGGCGCCTACGCGTGTACCACGTGGAACGCGTTGCGCGCATTGCGCTCCGAACGCTGCACGATTGCGAGCTCGCACGACCGCGAAGCCCTCGACGTATTCCTCATCGCGCTGGCCAACTCGGAGCAATACGGCAACAACGCCCGCATCGCGCCCGGAGCCCGGGTGGATGACGGCATCCTTGATCTGATCGCGGTGAAACCGGTGGGCATTTTCGGCGCGATCGATCTCGCCGCCCGCCTCTTTCTCGGCGGCTTCGATCGCAGCCGCCACGTGCGTCGCCTGCGCGGCGCCCACTTTATCATCGAGCGCTCCGCGCCCGGACTGATCCACACCGACGGTGAAACGCACGCCACGAGTGCCACGATCGAAGTCCAGGTGCGGCCGCGCAGCCTCCGTGTCGTGGTCCCTGCCACCGCCCGCGCCGTGGCATTCACCGAAGATCGCGCGCCCGCCGGATTCGCCCTCCAGTTTCCATGAAAAAACTCCTCCGCGTCCGCACGGTGATCATTTCCGACGTTCATCTCGGAACCCCCGACTGCAAAATCGACGAAGTGAATCACTTCCTGCGGCATGTCCGTTGCGCGAAACTCATCCTCAACGGCGACATCATCGACGGGTGGCAGCTCAAACGTTCCGGCCAGTGGACGAAAGCGCACACGCGCTTCATCCGCATCGTGCTCAAGAAACTCGAGAAGCGGGATACCGACATCGTCTACCTGCGCGGAAATCACGACGACGTCCTCTCGCACTTCCTGCCGCTTGATTTCGAGAATCTGCGCGTGGTCGAAGACTACGTGCACACGGGTCCGGCGGGAAGCTACCTGGTGTTGCACGGCGATGTCTTCGACACCGTGACGAAGAACTTCGTGTTTCTCGCGCATCTCGGTGACTGGGGTTATCGCGCGCTGCTGCAACTGAACCGAATCTACAACGCGTGGCGCGCGTGGCGGGGAAAGGAATACTGGTCGCTCAGCAAGGCGATCAAAGCGCGGGTCAAAGAGGCGGTGAGCCACGTCTCCAATTTCGAGGGACACATCGCGGCGCTGGCGAAGTCGCGGGGATGCAGTGGCGTGATGTGTGGTCACATTCACACCGCCGCCGACAAGATGATCGGCAACATTCACTACCTTAACTCCGGGGATTGGGTCGAGTCCCTCACCGCGGTCGTCGAGCACTTCGACGGGAGCTACGAGTTGATCAACTTTGCGGACTTCGTGCAGGAGTTCCCCATGGTGGAAGAAAGCGACCCGGCCGATTTCGATGACGGACCGTTCCAGGTGACTAACTTCGTTTCGCCAGCTCCTCACGAATGATCGTGAGCGTGCGTTCCGTCGCACCCGCGTTGTCGTGATGCCACTGCGCCGCCGCCGCCGCCAGGGCGCTGCGACGGTGGGGATCACCCAGCAAGTCCACCGCAAACGCTGGCAAAACCGCGGCGCTAGCCACTTCGAGAGCTGCTCCACGCGCGAGCAAGTCCCGCGCGAGCACGCGAAAATTTGCCATCCCACTTCCGAAAAAGATGGGCCGTTCCAGCGCCGCCGCCTCGACCGGAGTCTGACCCTCGGTGTGCGGAGGAAGGCTTTTGCCGACGAACACCAGATCGGCGAGCTGAAGTAATTTTCGGAGTTCACCGGTGGTGTCACCCACCGCGACGTCGACCTCGTTCGTTGCCACCCCATTCGAGCGAAGGTGAAACTTCAGGCCGGTGGCTTGCAGCATTTGGGCGATTTCGAAGCGGCGCTCGGCGTGCCGCGGCACGAGCAGCAAGTGACAGGATAGCCCCCTTCCCCGCGCAAGTTGCAGCGCCGCCATCAATGCTTGCTCCTCGCCTGGCCAAGTGGACGCGCCCACCAAGACCACCCCCCCGCCCAGGCCCAGTTCACGCCGAAGTTGCGCGCGTTCGGCGTTGTCCAGCAGAGGAATTTCGACGTCGAACTTCAGATTGCCCGTGGTGGAAATTTTTTCGGCCGGCACACCCAAGTCCCGGAAGTGCGCGCCATCCTGGGCGGAGCACGGTAGCACACGCGTCAGACCGTCGAGCATCAGATGAGCAACGCGGCCAAACTGTTTCATCCGCCGGAAACTGCGGTCAGACATCCTCGCGTTGATACAGAGGACCGGCACGCGCCGCCGCGCCGCCTGCCGCAGATGTTCCGGCCAGCGTTCGCCTTCGGTAATGATGGCAAGATCCGGCGCCAACCGACGCCAGGCTCGGGCGGAGAACAGCCACCAATCGAGCGGAAAATAACCGATCCCGACGGTGACTCCGGTGTAGTGATCGATCGCCAGCCTGTACCCGGTACTCGTGGTGGTGGTCAGATAAACTTCCACGCCATCACGCCGCAGCGCCTGCAGCAAGGGCTCGATCGCCAACATCTCCCCCACGCTCACTGCCTGGAGCCAGACCCGTTTCACTCCAACGCGTTTCGGCGGAAGTACGGGGAGAGCACCGAAACGATGGGAGAAGTTTTCGCGGTAACCACCCCGCCGTTTCATCCGGCCCAAGTAGCGTGGGGCTAACAGCAGCAGAGTCGGAAGAAACAGGAGCCGGTAGAGCCAAAGCATGAAAATTTAGAAGCGCGCGAGCAGATCAGGAAATGAGGAACCCAAGTTCGGATTATTTTTTCCGATGTTTTGGAATCCACGCTGCTCCGTAAGGTTTAAGGCCGGCACGCTGCGCAGTCCAGAAGGCCTCAAGGCGTTTTCCGAGCCTTTTGTGCTTTACGAGCGTCTGCCCCCACGACCCCTCTTCCTCCCATGCCCAAGTTCCTCCGCCTGTTTTGTTTTGTTCTCGTCCTCAGCGGCCTTGGCTCGCAGGCCGCGGTTCCGTTCGCCCACGAAACCAGTGATCTGAAGACAGATCCTTCGGTGCGTTTCGGAACTCTGCCCAACGGCCTGCGCTACGCCGTGATGCCGAATCGCGAGCCGCGAGGCCGCGCGTCGATGCGGCTCTTCGTTAACGTCGGCTCCCTTCAGGAAAACGAAGACCAGCGCGGCCTCGCGCACTTTTTGGAGCACATGGCCTTCAACGGCAGCACGCACTATCCGGCGGGCACCCTCGTCGAATTCTTCCAACGCATGGGCATGAGCTTCGGCGGCGATACCAACGCCTCGACGAATTTCGACCACACGGTGTATCTGCTCGAACTGCCGAAATCCGATGAGCCGACGCTGGCGGAGGGTCTGCGGGTGTTCAGCGATTACGCGAATGGGCTGCTGCTGCCCGCAGCCGAGATCGACAAGGAGCGCGGCGTCATTCTCAGCGAGAAACGGGTGCGCGACTCGGTGGGCTTCCGCACCTTTGTTGCGCAGTTCGATTTCACGCTCGGCAACACGCGGTTTCCGAAACGCATCCCGATCGGTGCGACGGAGGTGATCGAGAAAGCCCCGCGGGAACGTTTCGTCGACTTCTGGAACACGTGGTACCGCCCCGACCGGATGGCCGTGATCATCGTGGGGGACGTCGATCCCAGCGCGGTCGAGAAAATGATCATGACGACTTTTTCGGACATGAAGCCACGCGCACCGGCACAGCCCGATCCCGATCTCGGCAAAATCACGGCTTTCACCGGTGTCCGCGCCCATTTCCATCCCGAACCCGAGGCGCCCGCCACCAGTGTTTCGATCAGCAGCCTCACGCCCTACGCCAATGAGGCCGACACCGCCGCGAAACGCGTGCGCGATCTTCCCCGGAGTATCGCGCTGAGCATTTTGAACCGCCGCTTCTCCGTCCTCGCGAAAAAAGAAAACGCGCCGTTCGTTTCCGCCTTCGCGTCGGTCTCCGACGATTTCCGCTTTGTGCGCGACGCTTCGGTCAATGTGGAATGCAAGCCCGACCAATGGTCCGCCGCCCTCGCCCTCGGCGAACAGGAACTGCGGCGCGCGCTGGAACACGGGTTCCAAGCCGGAGAGCTGAAAGAAGTCGTCGCCAATTTCACCAATTCTCTTGAGCAAGCGGTGAAAACCGCCCCGACCCGCCGATCGCCGGGACTCGCCGATGGCATCGCCCAGAGTCTCCTCGATCACGAAGTGTTCACCACGCCTTCCGAAGATCTGAAGCTGTATAAACCAGCCCTCGACAAAGTCACTCCCGCGGACTGCGTGGCCGCGTTGCGCGAGGCCTTCGGCCGCACTTCCGGACGCTTCGTCATGGTCACGGGCAATGTCAAAATTCCCGGAGATGCGGCGGCCGTCATCACGGCAGGGTACGAGAAATCGCGCACCACACCGGTCGCGGCACCGAGCGAAGAAAATCTGGCGGCGTGGGGCTATGCCGATTTTGGGCCTCCGGGAAAAGTCGAGCGACGCGAGCAAGCCGCCGACCTCGGAATCACGCTCGTGACCTTCGCGAATGGAGTTCGCCTCAACCTCAAAAAAACCGATTTCGAAGCCGGGCGGATCCGGATTGGCGCCCGCGTCGGCAATGGGACCATGACGGAACCGCGGGACAAACGTGGCCTGGCCGCGCTCAGCGGGGCAATTTTCAACGCGGGCGGTCTCGGCAAACACAGCGCCGACGATCTGCGACGCTTGCTTGCCGGAAAAAACGTCCGCTCCAGCTTCGGCACGGGCGAGGATGCGTTCACTTTTGGCGGCGGCACCACCCAGGACGATCTTCTCCTGCAATTTCAACTGCTCGCCGCTCAACTCACTGATCCGGGATACCGCCCCGAGGCACTCCGTCAGGCGCAGAAGAGCATCGAGCAGCTCTACCTCAGCTTCGAGCACACGGCGAACGGCCCGCTCTCAACCGAGGTTCCAAATCTCCTCGCGAGCGGCGACCCGCGTTTCGGTTTGCCCGCCCAGGAAGTGCTGATGGCGCGCACCCTCGAGGAAATCAAGACGTGGCTCACTCCCCAGCTGACCCGGGGCGCCCTCGAAGTGGCGGCGGTGGGCGATCTCGATGTGGAAGCGACGATTGAAGCCGCCGCGAAAACGATCGGGGCGCTGCCGAAGCGCGACGCCAAACCGAAGCTCGACGAACTCCGAAAGGTTTCCGTTCCCGCCACGCCGTTCACGAAGGAATACACGATCGCGTCCGAGATTCCCAAGGGCACCGTCCAGATCTTCTGGCCGACGACCGACTCGCTCGACATCAGGCGGACGCGCCGGATGGCGTTGCTCTCCGAGGTGCTGAACGACCGGATGCGTCTCAAAGTACGGCAGGAACTCGGGGGCACCTACAGCCCGAACGCGAACAGTTCTCCCAGCGACGTGTATCCCGGTTACGGATTTATGAACGCCGGCATCGACGTTGATCCGCCGATGGCCGCGAAGATTACCGACGTGGTGCTGAGCATCGCCAATGATCTCGCGCAGACCGGCGTGACGGAAGACGAACTCGAACGGGCCCGCCAGCCGGTGCTGACCCGCACCCGCGAATCGGTTCGGAACAACGGTTACTGGCTGGGGAGCGTGCTCCTTCGGGCGCAGGAAAAGCCGGAAGTGCTCGACTGGGCCCGGACGCGCATCGCCGATCTGGAAAGCATCACGGCCGCCGAACTGAGCGCATTGGCGAAAACCTACCTTTCTACCGACCGCGCGTTTCGCGTCACCGTGCTGCCCCTCGTCACGCCTGCCGCCGCATCGCCATCGCCGAAATCTGACCCGCCTCTGAGTCTGCCAGCTCCGGCTTCCGCAAGGTAAACCGGCTGATCGCCGCTGCATTCGAAGCCAAGTAAACATCCCCGGGGCATTCGCAGAAACTGAGGTACCTTGACGTCGATATTGGTCCGGGGAGCGCGCGCGTCTCGCGTGCTGCTCTCGGCGTCTCGCCGAGAGCGGTTCGGATGGCTCGGGCGGGACGCCCGAGC
>JBDSSU010000483.1:0-8061 GCA_039928635.1 Opitutaceae bacterium
GGATAATAAATCATCGGCTTGTCGTAGACGGGCATGAGCTGCTTGCTCACCGCAATCGTCAGTGGGAAAAGCCGGGTGCCTGAGCCCCCGGCGAGGATGATGCCTTTGCGAGTCATGGCGGGATCTAGGAGGCAACGCCGAGGCGTTCCCGGGCGTATTTTTTGGTGGTGATGTCCGCCGCCCAGTCGCGATGCGCGAGATACCAATCAACCGTTTTGGCGATGCCGGTCGCGAAATTTTCCAGCGGCTTCCAGCCGAGTTCGCGCTGAAGCTTTTCGCAGTTGATCGCGTAACGCCGGTCGTGGCCGGGCCGGTCCGCGACGTACGTGATCTGGGTGGCGTAGGGCTTGCCGTCCGGTCGCGGAGATTTCTCATCGAGCAGGGCGCAAATCGTTCGGACGATCTCGATGTTCGGTTTTTCGTTCAGACCGCCGATATTGTAGGTCTCGCTGATGCGTCCTTTTTGGAGCACGAGCCAGATGGCGGCAGCGTGATCTTCCACGTAGAGCCAGTCACGGATCTGCTGGCCGTCGCCATAAACCGGGAGCGGTTTTCCCTCGAGCGCGTTGAGAATGACGAGAGGAATCAGTTTTTCGGGGAAGTGGTAGGGCCCGTAGTTATTCGAGCAGTTGGTGGTCAGAGTCGGCAGCTTGAACGTGTGCTGGTACGAGCGGACAAGATGATCGCTGGCGGCCTTGGAGGCGGCGTACGGCGAGTTCGGGGCGTAGGAAGTTTCCTCGGTGAAAGCCGGCTCGTTCGCCGAGAGCGTGCCGTAGACCTCGTCCGTCGAAACGTGGAGAAAACGAAAACCGCTCTTTTTTGGCTCGGGTAGTTTCGACCAGTGCAGCCGCGTGCAATTCAGGAGGCGGAGAGTGCCGACGACATTGGTTTGGACAAAGGGCTCCGGAGAATCGATCGAGCGGTCCACGTGCGATTCAGCGGCGAAGTTCAACACGGCATCGATCTGATGCGTCGCGAGCAGTTGCGATACGAGCGCGACGTCCCCGATGTCCCCTCGGGCGAAAACGTACCGCGGGTCATCCTGGAGATCCGCGAGATTGGCGGGATTGCCCGCGTAAGTGAGCGCGTCGAGATTAACCAGCTTCGTGAGTCGCGAGCTTTTCTCGGTCAGGCGCTGCCGAATGAAGTTGGAGCCGATGAAACCGCAGCCGCCGGTGACGAGGAGATTCATGCAAGTATTGAAGCGTCACGCCGGCGCTTTTTCCCAGCGGGCCAGATCGCGGGCGACGGCCTCGTGGACCTCGGTCAGCTCGATACCCACGCCGGCCAGCTTCGCCGAAGTCATCACGCAGTTGGAGCGAGGAGTCTTTGCGGCCAGGTGCATGAATTCGTCTTCATTTTTGAAGAACGAGAATTCCTTTCGGCAAACGCCGCTCTGCCTGATGAGGTCAACGACCTCGTGCGTGGTGACGTGGCCGGGGTTGGTCACGTTATAGGTCCCGAAAGGAACTCGTTTTTCCCAGCAGGCGAACGTGGCGGCGACGAATTCCTGGAGCTGCGAAATCGAGTTGGCCGCTTCGAGGAGCGTGGAGTACCGCATCAGCTTGGTGAGGTAGTTGCGCGGGTTTTCCTGCTGATTGAAGGGGATGCGCAGGCGCCAGATGTAGACGTTTGGCTGGCCCTGAAGGACCTCTTCCCCGAGGGCTTTCGTGCCGCTGTAAAACGAGCAGTTGTTTTGGCGAAAGGTGAAGTTCGGGGCATCGCTTTCGCTGAAGCCGCTGCCATCCGCGCGCGCTCCGGTGAAAATACAGCCGGAAGAAACGTGACCCCACGGGACACCGGCTGCGGTGCATGCTTGGGCGACGAGGCCCGGAAGCACGCCGTTTCCGAACAGACATTGGGTTTTGTGCAGCTCGCAGGCGTCGACGTTGGGCTTTCCGGTGTAGCCGGCGGCGTTGATCAGGAACTCGGGTTTGTCGCGCAACAGAGCCGTGCGGAGCACCTCCGGGTTGGTGTAGTCGCTCTCGGCGCGGCGGAGATTCCGAAACGGAATTCCCTTGGCTGCCAACAACGCCTGATAGGCTTGGCCGACGTATCCTGAGCCTCCGAGCAAATAGATCATGATGAAAGAGCAGAGGAAAACACGGGACGTCGTTCGAACAAGGTTTTTTTCCGCCGAAGCCAGGCGGCACGCCTGAGATTTCGGTGACCCGTTCCGTCACCGCTTGTAGTCCCCCCGGCTGAAGTATTTTTCGAGCCAGACGTAAGCGCAGATAAAAAAATAACGGCTGCCCATTTCCTTGATCTTGAGTTTGGCGGTGCCGTATTTGCGATTCCGCCACGAGATCGGGGTAATCGCGTAACTGTAGCCGCGCACGATGGCTTTAAGGGGGAGCTCGACGGTGAGGTTGAAATGGGGCGCGAGGAAGGGGCGGCAGCCCTCAATCACCGTGCGGCGATACGCTTTGAAGGCGTTGGTGGTGTCGTTGAGCGGAATCGCAAAACCGATTCGCACGAGGAAATTCGCGATCCGGTTGACCAGCAGTTTCACGCGGGGGTAATCGATCACCACGCCGCCTTTGACGAAGCGACTCCCGAACGCGCACTCGTAACCCTGATCGTTCAAGAGGCGCCAATATTTGACCGCGTCGCTCGGTGCATCCGAGGCATCCGCCATCATGATCACCACCGCGTCACCCCTCATGTTCTTCAATCCATAGATAATCGCGCGACCGAAACCGTGCGGCCCCGGATTTTGCACGGGGGCGAGGGTCGGGATCTCCGCCTTGAGCGATTCCAGCACTGACCAAGTCGAGTCCTTGCTCCCATCGTCCACGACCACCAGCTCGTGCGGAAGATTGAGCGCGTTAAAGGTGGTATGGATGTCTCGCAGCGTTCCGGGCAGGGATTCCTCTTCGTCGCGCGCAGGAATGACGACGGAGAAGAGCGTTAAGGTACCGGGAGGGTGATTGGATGGAGGTCTTGCGGACATCGGAAAAGGGAACCGGCGGGAACGATGTCCTTACACGGGTGCCGACACGTCGAGCCAATCCGCATGAGCCTCTGCATGCGCCGCAATCTCGTCCAGGATGGCCGAGGTCGGCGTCACCGGTTCCCAACCCCAGACCCGTTTCGCCTTGGTGGAATCCAGCACCACCCATGGGATATCGAACGCCCGCGCCGTCGTGTCCGACGCGACGCCATGCGCTCCGAATTTCTGCGCGCACCAATCACTGACCTGGCGAAGGGACATCGCGGACGTCGCGCCGCCGGCGAAATTCGCGATGCGGTCGTCCGCCGGCAGTTTCGTGGCCGTAAATTGTTTCAACAGCACCGGGAGGAGGTCGCGGGGATGGAGGCAGTCGCGGACTTGATGTCCGTGGCCACCGAATCCGATGTACTTGAGCGGACGTCGGCGCAGCCAGGCGTTGAGCCAATAGGCGAAAATTCCCTGGTCCGCGCGGCCAAACTGTCCGGCCCCGGCGAGAACTCCGCAGCGGTTGATGAAGACAGGAAGACCGAAGGTCTCGCCGTATTCCAGGGCCAGCGTTTCGCTCGTGAGTTTCGTCGCGCCGTAAAGCGAGATGGGCGCGAGCGTCGAAAATGTTTCATCGATGCCCCGGTCACTCACGCCCGCCGGCAGGCCTTTCGCGCTGGGGCGCAGCCGGAAAGCGTTATTTTCGGCGACGACGTCGAGCGCGGCCAAGGGAGCAATGCTGTAGACCCGGCTCGTGCTCAGCAGAACAAAACCCGCGCGATGCTGCTTGCAGAACTCGAGCATGTTCACCGTGCCCCCGAGATTGTGCTCGATCAGTTGACGCGAACTCGTCTTGCCGTCCACGCCGGCGAGGACGCTGGGATTGGCTGCCGCATCGACCACCCAATCCGCCGCCGGGAGCGGTTCCAAGTCACTGGCCGCCCGGAGATCGCCGTGAAAAAGTTTAACGCCCAATTTTTTAAGCTCGGCGCGGTTGGTTTCGCTGCCGGGGCGGATGAAATTATCGAAACCGAAAATCTCGTGCCGCTCGCCGTGTTCCATGAATGAGCGTGCGAGGGTGCTTCCCACAAATCCGCAGATCCCCGAGATCAAAATTCGCATCGCGCGTTGTTAGTTTAAAACGTGGAGGGCGGGAAGTGCATTTTGCTCCCATCCGACAAGTGGGGGCCAGCGCGTGGTAAAGGTTCGACATGCCGGCCGGCGGATTCCGAGGATCAGTCACCCGATGCTGCTTGTTGCTGATCCCAAAGCCGACTTCCTGGCGAATGCTGATGCGATTCGCGCGGCCATCGCCCGGGTGCTGGAGAGTGGGCACTACATCCTCGGCCCAGAAGGGGAGTCTTTTGAAAAGGAATTTTCCGTTTATCAGGGCGGGGGATACACGGTTGGCGTCGCGAACGGCACCGATGCGCTTGAGCTCGCGTTGCGCGCGGCGGGCGTCGGGCCGGGCGATGGGGTGGCGACGGTGGCAAACACCGTCACGGCGACCGTGTGCGCGATCTCAGAGATCGGCGCACGCCCGGTCTTCGTCGAAATCGATGCGGCAACTATGGTGATGAGCCCGGAAGCGCTGGCGGGGGCTTTTTCACGGGAGAAAATCAAAGCGGTCGTGCCGGTCCATCTCTACGGTTTCCCCGTGAACATGACCCGCATGGTTGAGATCGCCTCGGCGAACGGAGCGGTCGTCGTGGAAGATTGCGCGCAGGCCCATGGAGCGATGATCGGAACTCAGAAAACCGGCACGTGGGGGGCGATGGCGGCTTTCAGTTTTTACCCCACAAAAAATCTCGGTGCTTTGGGGGACGGTGGCGCGGTTTTCACCCGTGATGCGGCCTACGCCGAGAAGGTAAGATCACTGCGACAGTATGGCTGGCGGACCCGCTACGTCGCGGAATCTCCCGGCCGGAACAGTCGGCTCGACGAAATCCAGGCGGCGATTTTGCGGGTGAAACTGCCGCAGCTTGATGCGGGAAACGAAAAGCGACGGAAGCTGGCCAGCCGCTACCTGGAGCGGCTCCGCTCGGCTCCGCTGCTGCTTCCGGCGACCGTGCCTGGCACCACGCCGGTGTTCCATCAATTCACGGTGCGAACAGCGCGACGCGATTGGCTCCGCGAAGCATTGCTCCAAAAAGGGATCCAGTGCGGCGTCCTTTATCCCGTTCCGATCCATCACCAGCCCGCGTATCGAAATGCCGAACTGTCGTTGCCGGTCACCGAGCAGGCGTGCGCGGAAGTGCTGTGTTTGCCCTGTCATCCCGCGCTGACCGAAAAGGACGTCGACGAGGTGAGCGCCGCGATTATCGCGTGCCTGCGGTAGCGTCCAACGGCGCCGGACGCGGCCGGTGGAGGCGCTGAAAACGAAACTTGGCCAGCGCGACCAGCCAGGAGAGCGGGTCGCGAATCATGCGGACCTTTTTCCCCTCGTGAAACGAGCGTGAGCGGTAGTTCACGGGAATCTCGATGGGGACGTAGCCTTTCCGGATAAGTTTGATGACCAGTTCCCAGTCGAAATCGAAGCGGTTGGCCTCGAACTCGAGATCGTGAATGCAGTCCCGCCGGAAGAGTTTATACATCGTAAACGGATCCTTCAGCCAGACGCCGAGGCAAACATTCAACAAGGTGGTGAAGAACCAATGGCCGAAGTTAAGGAATCCTGACGTGATTGGCTGACCGACGAACTGCCGCATTTTCCGGCTGCGGCCGCCATGACGCGCGCCCAGGACGAACGCTTCCCGATTAGCGAGCAGCGGCTCCAGCAACGCGTCGTAATCATCGACGTCGTATTCCAAGTCGGCGTCCTGAATCGCAATGAAATCTCCCTGGCTCGACCGGAGTCCGGTGCGCACGGCGTGGCCTTTGCCTTTCGGGCGATCTTCGAACAGCACGCGAACCCGGGGATGGCCGACGTACTCCTTCACGATGTCGCGGGTGCCGTCGGTCGAATTGCTTTCGACGACGATGTATTCCACGTCGACGGAGATGAACGGATGGGCGAGCAGTCGCGCAAACGCGGTTCGGAACGTCGCCGCTTCGTTGAACACCGGAATGATCATCGAGAGCAGCGGGCGTGAAGCGATCGGGCTGGTGCGCCCCATTACCACCATGCCGCTCGCCACCACCCGGCGCTCGCGGGAGCGCGCCCCCGACGGAAGGACGGAGCCGACGGTCTTCACCGCCGGCGTGAAAAACGGCACGGGGAATTTTTTGAAATGTTCCTGGACGTAGTCGTAGTTGAGAACCTTGTAGTCCGGCTTCCAGGTGAGCGTGCGGAAGCCGTGCGAAAACAGCAGGCTCTCGAGCGTCCGGCGGTTGAAGTAGGAAAGATGCTCGGGTTTAAATTCCATCCAGCTCGCCGACATCACCTGGGCCGACCAGGAATCGAGCGAGGGAGTGGCGACGAAGAGCACGCCACCGGGCCGCAGGAGCCGATGCAGGGATTGGAGGAATTGTCCCGGATCGCGGATGTGCTCGATCACGTCGGCGATGACACACACGTCAAACTCGCCGGCCCGATCCGCGATCGCGCTGATTTCGCCGCAGATAATCTCGCCCGCCAGGTTCTCGGTGGCGATCCGCTGCCGCGCGTTCTCGCAGGCGTGCGGGGAATACTCCACCCCCGTGACCGTGAATCCGCGGCGGGCGGCGGCGAGCAGCATCGAGCCGTTGCCGCATCCCACTTCGAGCAATCTGCCTCCGGTCAAGCCGGCGTAGGAGGCAATCGTATCAAGATGCGTTTCCGCCGTGCGCAGTTTCAATCCTGCGAAGGTCGCCTCTTTGGCTTCCTCACCCCGGCCAAGAAAATAGTCGCGGTTATAGATCGCCGCCAACTCCGTGTTGCTCAGCTGCGGATTCATGAGCGTGAAATTGCACTCCGCGCATTTCACCAAGCGATGTTCGGAAACCGAAAACAAATAACGGAAGCGATGTCCCCCGCAGATGGGACAGCTGGTCACCGGCTGGCGGCGATGTTCCGCGGTGACTTCGGCTTCCGGCGGAAGGGCGCGGGCGACGGGATTCATAGCGTAGACGGGAGTTCGGAGCGGGGCGCGACTGGCGGGGTCCGTGCGAGCCAGAAGGCTCCGATGGCAAGCAGCAACCACCCGAGCGCGCACAAACCGAGCGCGTATTCGAAATGCTGGGGCCAGTAGGCGAACTTCACCTCATATCTCCCGGCTGCCGGAATCATGATTCCCTTGAAGGCGTGATTCACGCGGAAGTAGGGGACGCGTTCGCCGTTGAGGGTGACGCGAAAGTCCTCCGCGTAGAAGGCCTCCGTGAGAACGGCGATTCCGGGACTGCCGGCATCGAGGGTGAACGACGTGGTGTTACTGGTGAGACGATAGTTTTGCGCCGGCGTCACGATGCGGTCGGTCAGGGTCGCCGGGAGTGGCGCTGCGATTTTTTGCTCCGCCTGCACGGCGGCGAAAGCGCGGCGGTCGCCATTTCGGACCATGGCCGCGAACTCTTTGACGTTGGCGTAAGCGGCCAGGCGATCGGTGAAGAAAGCGCGCGGCCATGCGCGTGGACTGCGGTAGACATCGAAGTCTTGCTGCGCGATCCATTCGAGTTCCGCGATCGGATGGGGGAGTTCACGCTTGGTCGCCACGTAATGGGTGACGTTGAGCATGTCCTGCACCGGGACGAGCTGGGGGGATTTTTTTTCGTCACTGTACGCATCCCAAAACCACACGCGTTCCATCCCGAATTCCATGGCGAGCTCGTTGTAGTATTGGTTACGCAGCGCATCGACGCCGTAGAGACTTTCCCAACCGAGAGCCGTGTTGTACGAGGGAAACAGGTTGTTGCCCCAGCCCACGATGCGGCCGTGGTCACTTTGCTTCTCATCGATGAATTTGACCGAGGGCGACGGGGCATGGAAATCGGCGCGCAAGCCGGGCGCGTACGCGTAGAATCCGAAGTACGACTCGTCGAACTGGGAATGCCGCCAGAGGAGCAACGGCACGCCGAGCAGTAACGCGGCCCAGACGGGTCCCGGGCGGGTCAACGCGCTGTGCGCGGCCCACCCCGTGGCGATCAATACGCTTACGGCACCAATCGCGAGCGCGGGGGCATAGCCGAGGAAGAACGGGCTCTTCGTAATA
>JBDSSU010000484.1:0-6141 GCA_039928635.1 Opitutaceae bacterium
TCCGCTTGATGGAAGCAACCGCGGCTTCCTCGTGCCGGCCGGCTGGGCGCCGGCTCCTGCGCCGATGACCCCAGCGGTCCCGAGCACGCCCGCCACGGGCACACCGGCTTCTGCACCCGCACGTTGACCAAATGAACGCCGGAATTCGTCGCGCGCGTACCCGAAGGATCTGAAGGCCGCCTTCGTTTCCTTCTCGTCCTTCGCGGGACAAATTCCGACGGCGCTGGCTCATCGCGCATCCCAAGAAAATTCCTGGTTTCGTTCCCGTCTCGGAATGACCGACGAATTTGAAACGCGAATCCGCGTCTTCGGAATCCGCGGTCGCTTCAAAAACAAAATTCGCCTGGGCGCCCTGAAACGTTTCATTGGTTTCAACCCCTCCTTGCCCATGAAGCTCCATCTCCCCTGCTGCTCGCTCGGTTTTCTCGCGCTGGGTTTCCTCCCGGCCGTTCACGGACAAAACGCCGCACCCTCGCCCGCATCCGGACCGATTCTAGCCCAAGCCGGCCCGCCGCGGAATGATGCCGAGGCTCGCGCACTGGCTGAACCGTTCCGTGGCGTCACCACAGACGGCACCGTGCAGCCGGGTTTGTTTTCGATTCGGTCCACGGGCGTGACGACCAAGCCGGTTCGTACCGCGGCAGCCGCTTTCCTCGCCGCGCTCACCCCGGATCAGAAAGCCAAAACGCTCTTTCCCGTCGATGATCCCGAATGGCGGAAATGGATGAACGTCCACCGCTACGTCCGCCAGGGAGTAAACTTCAAGGAGATGTCGGAGCTGCAGCGCGAAGCCGCGTTTGGGCTCATGCGCGCCTCGCTCAGCGCAAAAGGCCTTCAGCTGTCACGCGACATCATGAAGCTCAACCACACCCTCGGGGAACTGAACAACCACGATTTCGAGCAATACGGAGAATGGCTTTATCACGTCACGGTGATGGGCGAGCCCTCCGCGACGAAACCGTGGGGCTGGCAGATCGACGGTCACCACCTGATCATTAATTATTTCGTGCTCGGCGATCAAGTTGTGATGTCGCCTGTGTTCGTCGGCTCGGAACCCGTCATTGCGCCTTCGGGGAAATATCAGGGACTCACCATCCTCCAGCAGGAACAGAATCGCGGCCTCGCCTTCTTCCGCACCCTTGATGAAGCCCAACGGAAGAAAGCCGTACTCCAGCCCGCCAAGACCGCGAACAACAACCAAGCGGAAGGGTTCAAGGACAATGTCGTTGTTGCGTACGCCGGAGTTCGCGCGGCCGAACTCAACTCCGCTCAGCAACAGGAACTCCTCGGTTTGGCCGAGCTCTTCGTCAGCAACATGGACAATGGTCACGCCAAAATAAAAATGGACGAGTTGCGCGCGCAGCTGGCGAACACGCACTTTGCGTGGGTCGGCGGCAGCGAGGACAGCAGCGTGTTTTATTACCGCATCCACAGTCCGGTGGTTCTCATCGAATTCGATCACCAGCGCCCGGCGAATCTACGTCACCTCGCGAAAGATCCTCTGGCGCCGAATCGCGAACACATCCACGTGGTCGTGCGGACACCCAACGGCAATGATTACGGCAAGGACCTCCTGCGCCAGCACCTCGCGCAGCAGCCTCACTAGAAGAACAGCCGCCCACCAGCCGACCGCTGTCACTCAGGTGATGCGGTTGAGCCGCCGGATGACGGCCATCAACGCGAGGATGCCGGCGATGAGACCCCAGGCGATTCCCTCGAGCGAGCGCTCCGCCAGCCATCCCGCCGCCGGCGGGAGCGTGGCATAACCCAAAGCCGCCGCGCCGGACTGACGGCCGATGACGCTCTGCACGGCAGCGGGTGCAAAGCGCCGGGGCACTTCATGCATCAGCCCCGGGTAAACCGGTGCGAAGCCGAGACCCACCAGCGTGAGCGCCAGGGCCGCCAGCGGCACGGTCGGGGCGAACACAAACAAGGCCGCACCGACCAGCGCGACGCAGGTGCCCAGAAAGATCACCCGGCGATTACCCCAGCGCTCCACGACGACCCCCACCAAAATTCTTCCCCCCGTGATCGCGCCGTAATAAAACGCCACACAAATGGCCGCCTTGTCTGCGGCGATGCCACGCGAAACCACGAGGATCGAACCCGCCCAGAGACCCGCGGTGGTTTCGACACCGACATAGATTCCAAAGATCAGCAGCGAAAGCCACCCGGCCGGCGAGTTCGCCTGCGCCACCGGCTGGCGACCCGAACCCGCACCCGCTGCGACTGCGATCGGTCTTTCATGGACCTTCTTCCACAACCCAAGCGTCAGCAAAAAAACCACGGCCAGGGAAAGCTGCGCCACGGCGATGCCAAAGTACCCCGAACGCCAGCCCGTTTCCGAACGGAGAACTTGGGCGAGAACCAAAGGACCGCAGGTCGCCCCAATGCCCCAGCAGGCGTGCAGCCAGTTCATGTGCCGGCCCGTGTAGTGCTTCGCGACGTAGCCATTCAAAGCCGCGTCCACCGCGCCAGCTCCGAGACCAAGAAACACCGCGGCGAGAATCAGGCCACCCACACCGTGAGTGTGCGCAATCGTCATCATCCCCGAGCCCGTCAACAGGCAGCTCACGAGCACCACCGGCCCCGTTGAAAAACGGGCGATCGTTTTCCCGCTCGTCAGCGCGGCCACCGCCGAGAGCACCGTGCCGATGATGATGATCGTCCCCGCGAATCCGATCGGCAGCCCGAGCTCCCGATACATCGCCGGCCACGCGACGCCCAGCGTCCCGTCGGGCAAACCCAGGCTGACGAAGCCGAGGTAGATGATCGTCAGGAGAAAAAAAGACGCACGCGCGGCAGCCACTCCCAAAACTGGAGAGACGAGACGCGACGACGCAACCCCGCTCCTCACCGTCGCCTTCCCGCTCGCGCCCCCGCTTTCGTAAACTTGATTCGACGTTCCCGGTCTTCATTTCCGAAATGCTGCCGCCCGGGTGCCCCAAGTCCGGCGGAACGACCCACACGTCGCACGGTCCGATCTCAAACCGCGCGACCACCCGCCTTCCCGGGCGTAATTCGTCCGCCACCCCACCATGAAGTACCGCTGGTTTTGCGTCGCCGTCCTGCTCCTTGTCACTTTTTCACGCGGCACCGCCGCTGATACGCCGGTCGCCGCTCCCACGCCACCGCCCGTGATCCGCATGGCCCCAGCCGCTGCGGGCCTGCCGCCGCTCCCGATGGTGGTGCGAAATGAAAGCCAGGAACAACAGGACGCGCGGTTGAAGTGGTTTCGCGAAGCCCGCTTAGGGCTCTTCATCCATTGGGGCGTCTACGCCGTGCCCGCGGGTTCGTGGCAGGGAAAACCGGTCGGCGCCGAGTGGATCATGAACCAGGGCAAAATTCCTGTCGCCGAGTACAAGGCGCTCGCGAAGGAGTTCACCGCCGCCAAATACGATCCGAAAGCCTGGGCACAACTCGCCGCGGACGCCGGCATCAAATACGTCGTCATCACGACCAAGCACCACGATGGCTTCACCCTCTTCGATTCCGCCTACTCGGACTGGAACGCCGCCAAATCTTCCGGAGCCAGACGCGATTTGATCCAGCCGCTCGCTGCCGCCGTTCGCGAGAAAGGGATGAAGTTCGGGACCTATTACTCGCAATCCCAGGACTGGGTGAATCTCGGCGGCGGCAAAGGCAACACCCGCCCCTGGGACGATGAGCAGACGAAGGGCGATTTTGATGATTACCTGCGGAAGATCGCGCTGCCTCAAGTGCGTGAGCTCATCGAGAAATTCCGCCCTGATATTCTCTGGTGGGACACCGAATACCAGATGACCCCGGAACGCGCGCGGCCGTTTTTCGACTTGGTCGTCGCGCACCCGAACCTCATTCACAACAGCCGTCTCGGCGGCGGCGTGCTCGGCGATTTCCGCACTTCCGAACAACGCATTCCCGCGAGCGCGATGCTCGGACGCGCCCTCGAAGTGAACATGACGATCAATCGCTCCTGGGGCTACCGGGCCGACGACCTCGATTGGAAGTCCACCCAAACGCTCATCCGCAATCTCTCCGACATCACGAGTAAGGACGGCAATTATCTCCTCAACGTCGGCCCGACCGCCGAGGGCGTGATTCCCGAGCCCGAGGTCGAGCGCCTCCTCGCGATCGGCCGGTGGCTCAAGGTCAATGGCGAAGCCATCTACGCGACGCGCGGCAGCGTTTATCCCACGCCGTTGCCTTGGGGCCGCACCACCCAGAAGACCCGCGCGGGCGGCGCCACCACGCTTTTCCTCCACGTGTGGGAGTGGCCCGCCGACGGGAAACTTCTTTTGCCCGACATCAGCCAGCGGCCCCGCTCCGGCCGTTTGCTGGCCGGCAACGCAACCGTCAGCACGGCCGTCACTCCGCAGGGGATCGTCGTGACGCTTCCGCTTTCCTCCGCCCCCGATCCCGACGTTTCCATCGTCGCGCTGGAGTTTGATCAACCGGTCGTCGTCGCGAACGCCGCTCCGCTGCCCGTCGATATCGGAGCTTCCGGCACGCTGGCCGATCCCAGCAAATCGCCGCCCGCGAAATAAAAGACGTGGCGTGATGACGTCGCAGTAAATCCGCCAGCCCAAACGCGAGAGCGTCCGCTCTTCTTCACCGCCGCCCTGAATTTGCTTTCACCATGCCCACTCCATTCCTGCCGCTTCGCGGTGCGTCTGCTCGTACCTTTGCCGGATTTGCGTTCGCGCTCCTCGCCGTTGCCATCGCTTCCGCGCAACGCCCGGAAGATGCCGCTCTCCCTCCCCCCACGCCGACCCAAGTGGCCTTCAAGTTCGACTTCGGTCCCGGCAAAGCGCGCGAGGGCTACACCCCTGTCAGCGCGGACGCGGTTTACTCCGCCGAGCGCGGTTACGGTTTCGACCTCGCCTCAAAACCGGTGGGCGTCGAGCGCGCCGGGGATCCGCTGACGGATGGGTTCGTCACGACAGCCGAATCGCCCCTTTTCTTTTCGGTCAAGGTGCCGGAGGGAAACTACAAAATCACCGTCACGCTCGGTGACGCGCAGGGCGAATCCCACACGACGATCCGCACGGAAGCCGGGCATCTCATGACGGCAGGGATCCACACCGCCCCGGGGAAATTCGAGACGCGCACTTTCTATGCGGCGGTGCGCCGTCCCGAACTTCCGCCACCACCGCAGAACGCGCCCGGGGGTTCGATCGTGCACATGTTTCTCGCCGGCGAGGCCGAGGCCCGCGTGTGGGACGAAAAGCTCACCCTCGAATTCAACCACACCCGCCCCGCCCTCTGCGCGCTGGAGATCGTGAAGGACAACATGGTGCCGACGATCTTCGTCGCGGGTGACTCGACCGTCGGCGATCCGCGCCGCGGGCCCGGCGGAAACTGGCCCACCCAGATGTGCCAGTTCTTCAAACCGGAGATCGTCGTCTGCAACGCGGCCGAAGGCGGTGAGACCACGAAGAGTTTCATCACCGGCTATCGTTTCGACAAGGTTCTCAGCCAGATGAAGGCCGGCGACTTTTTCCTGATCCAATTCGGTCACAACGATTCGAAGGCGAACTGGCCGCAGAGCTACACCGAGCCCGGCACGAGCTTCAACGCGTACCTTCGGGTTTTCATCGCCGAAACCAAACGCCGCGGCGCGACGCTGATCTTCGTGACTCCAATGGAGCGACGCCAGAACGGCGATACCGTCGGCCGCTGGGCGCGCGCGATGCGTGAAGTCGCCGAGCAGGAAAACATCCCGCTGATCGATCAGTGGGCCATGAGCAAGCAGCTGTGGACGGCGCTGGGCGAAAACGTGAACTCCGCTTTCACGGATCAGACGCATCTCAGCGGCTACGGCGGCTATCTCCTTTCCAAGGTCGTGGTCGCGGGAATCAAGCAGAACGTTCCCGCCCTGGCGCGCTACATCGTCGATGATTTCAAACCGATGGACCTCGCACATCCCGAACCGCCACCCGAATACCTGCGCCAATCAGCCGGCCCGGGAGGCCGCGGGCCGCGCGGCGGAAATCCCCCGGCACCGGCGAACGCCGCTCCGTCCCCCGCAACCTCCAAAGCCCCCTGACCCATTTTCCTCCCTTCGAACGAAGGGAAACGCAGCGCCGCGAGCGAACCGCATCAGGGCAAGCCCCGAGGCATTTTGAATCAAATCCCTCCGGCTGGTTTTGTGGGCGGGGT
>JBDSSU010000485.1:0-4707 GCA_039928635.1 Opitutaceae bacterium
CGGTCACCGGCCCGTTCCTCGGGGTGATGGGTGGAGCGCCGGCTGCCTCGGTGCGGTTCGTGGACTCCATGGCCGGGAACGCCTTCGGCGTGATCAATGTCGGGGGCGGGATTCTGGGCACGTCAGCCAATGTCTCGTTCGTCGGTGGCGACACTGTGTCCGATCTCGTGCTGGCTGGGCAGCGCGAGACGGGGGATCCTGTGTACATCGTCAATGGAGCGATGATTCCGACGCTGTCCGGTTCCGTGGATGTGTCCGCCCCACAAACGGCGGTGATCCCCTCCGTGGTCAAGATCCTCAACCAGATTCCTCAGACGCCTTTGACGTGGGGCGGCTTCAGCGTGGGCAGCGTGGTGCCCGACTGCGACGGGGATCAGTATGGTGACTTCGTGGTGGGGGAGTTCGCGTTCGGTAAAGCAGGCCGCGCTGTCGTCTTCCACTAGCCGACCCAAGACACCAGTGGGTGACCAAGTCACCCACTGGTAGGGCTGTTGCAATGTTCGCGTTGGCGTTTGCTGCGGGATTTGAGGACGGCGCGCCCAACGCCACGCGCGTACAGGCGATGCTGGCAGGATTTCCGGCATCAGCGCCGGACGGAGCGACCACCGCGGAAGCCGGCCATGCCGTCGCCGGCATTCTGCGCTGGGCGGTGGTGCGGCGCGACCTATGGGTCGTCCCGCGGTGGGATCCGGTGCGGCAGCTCCTGTTCGCCGGCGACGTCCGGCTATACAACCGACCGGAGCTGGCGCAACTCCTGGACTTGCCCAAACCGCTCGAGGAGCTGAGCGATCTGGAGCTAGCTTGGGTGGCCTATACCACCTGGGGCGAGGAGACTCCCCGACACTTGGTGGGCGACTTCGCCTTCGTGGTTTGGGATGAAGGCCGCCACCGCCTCTTTGCCTGCCGGGACCATCTGGGGGTTCGCCCCCTCTACTACAGCGTGATGAGCGATGGGGTTGTCGTGGCCAGTGATGTTCGACAGCTCCTGCCGCTGATTCCTCGGCCTTACGACGATGTGGACACCGACCGCGTCCTCCGTCGCTTGCTTCATGCGTCACGTCGCCCGGGTTCCACGTTCTTTCGCAGCATCTCTCTCGTTCAGCCTGGACATTCACTATTCCTGGAACGCGGGAAAAAGCGCGAGGTGCGCCACTGGGATCCGGCGCTCTCGCCCCTACGGGGATGTTCGTATGAGGAGAACTGCGCGGAGCTCCTGCGCTTGTTTCGGCGCGCGGTTCGCGACCGATTGGATTCGGAGCACCCGCTGGTGGCTCACTCGAGCGGGGGCTTTGACTCGAGCACCATCCTGATGGCCAGCGCCGACGTATACCGGGAAGAGCCCGGGCGGCCGCCGTTGGTGATGGCGTCTGCTCTCACGCCCGGATTCCCCTGTGACGACGGGCGCTTCATCGATGCCGTGACAGCCAATGTTCCGTTTGAGCACGTGAGCTGGAATGTCGTCGATACCGCGCCAACGCCGGCGGCACTCGAGCCTTTGCTGCTCCATCCCGCATTTCGCCGCGGCCTCGGCAGCGGACCTCGTAGGGATCTCGACCTGGCGATGGAGCGTGGAGCGCGTGTTCTGCTGGGCGGAACCTACGGGGACGAGGTGCTGTTCGCGGGTAGTGTCCACCTGGACATGTTTCGGGGGGGCCGCTGGGGCGAGCTGCTTCGCGAAACCTTGGTGTTGAGAAACCCTCGCGGCCGGGGTGGGCGTATGCTCATGGAGTCGTTGCTGGGCGTGCTGCCCCCGCCGGTGGCGCTGCGACTACGCAAGAATTTGTTCCAGCGATCATCAGCGCGGCCACCGTGGCTTGGTTTCCTTTTCGAAACCATGGGCACGCCGAGCACTGAGTGCACGCATGAACCGGACAGGTCCTGGCCTTCCCACCTCGCCTATACTTTATGGTCGCAACTCACAGGAACGAAGGTGACAGGGGTGCTCGACGGCATCATTCTGTACGCAAGCGAAGCGGGCCTGGAGATGAGGTTGCCTTTTGCAGATATTCGCCTCATCGAGCACCTTCTGACTGTTCCGTGGGAGCAGCGGTTTCCCCACGGTCACCTGCGGCGATTTGGTCGGGATGCGCTGGGAGCGCTCTTGCCTGATCTTTTTTCGACCCGCGTCGATCAAGGCAACTGGGGGCCTGTTTTCGTGGCAAACGCCAAGCGCGCTGCACCATTCATGGCCCAGGTCCTTCATGACGGCCCGTGGCATAGCGCCCCGTTCGTCGACCGACACAAGGTCCGCGGGATGTTCCAGGAGGTTAGCAAGATCAATGGAGCGGCAGCAGCCAACACCTGGACTTTGGTTCTAGAGTTGGTTGCCCTGGAGAGTTGGCTTAGAGCGCTTTTCTGTTACAATCCGCGCGAGGTGAAGACATGTCCGATACTGTAAGTAGGCAAGACGGAGGAGAAGGGGATGGGTCCAGAATCCCATACGAAGTTCCTATTGTGAAACCGATCGGGAATGTCAGAGACCTCCTGGCGGGGGCCGCAGGCTCGATAGACGATGCGGGGGCAAACGATCCGGAACATCCCCAGCGGGCGACGCCCTAGCACAGCCGCGTAATGGGCGCCCGGTTCTACTTGCTGTTTCGGGAACTGGTTCGCATCTTGCGGGTTCTACCGTCTGTTGAGTTCTCGCGCCGATCACACAGCCTTCACCAGTCCGTCGGGCGCGTTCGCAGCAGGGCCGTGGGTGCGGCGCTGCGGTCGGACGAGGCGCGGGCGGTTCTTCGTCGGGCCATTTTCGCCGTTGATGCGCGGATGCCGGGCGGCGCCAACTGTGTCAGGCGATCGCTTCTGGAAATGAGGCTCGACGCTGGCGCGGCTCAGGAGCGCCTGTTCGCGGGGTTCCGCGCCGGTGGGGCGCCGAAATCTGGTCATGCCTGGCTGGAATCGCATCCCAATCAGGAAACTTTCGACGCCGTCATTTCGATCTGAGCGAGCGAGCGGCCACCACGGCCCCGACGGCGCCGGCCAGGAACTCCAGGCCGTCAGGCATGCGCATCTCGTAGGCAGCGATCTCTCGCGCGATCTTGGTGCTGGATTCCAGTTGGCGCGCCCAATCGTCAGCCACGTCCGACCCGTGAAACGAGTTGTTGAAGATCGTTCCTGCCGCCTGCAGGGCTGATAGCGGTACCGCCGATATTTGGCGCGAGGCGCTACGCCGTTCGGCACTGATGAACCCGATTTCACGCAGTGTGGCCGTTGGCCCCGGAAGTGGTTGGTCGAGTGGGGCGCAGGATGCGTCACGGCTGGCGGTCAATTCGACTGCCGCAGCCCTCGCCCAGCGCCGCAGGGCCTCCTCGGCTGCGGAGGAAACCTGCCGTTCTTCAGTGTTTCGGTACAGCACCAGTTTGTCCTCGCAGACCAGCGTCGCCCCGGCCTGAACCAAGGCGTTCGCGGTGGTGGTCTTTCCGGCTCCGCTGTGGCCGGAGAAGGCGATGGTAATCCCATCGATAGCCACCGCTGACGCGTGCAACACCGTGTGGCCCCGCAGCGAGAGGAGCTTGGGACACAACCCATACAGCAGCATGCCGACAGTTTCTGCGCCCACTCGTGCGGCGATGGGTGAGGAAATTCGTTCACCGCGTTCGTCCAGCAAGAACAACGGCTCGCCATTGCGCGAAAAGACATATCCATCGTTCGAGCGCTGGTACCGAAATTCACCCGACGGCGCGGCCTCTTTGGGTAGCGGCAAGTCTCGCAAGCTCCTGCTCACGTCGCCGCCGGCAGTCTCGAGCGATATGCGAAAATGCGCGGCGAAGCGGGTGACGATGCCATCGAACGTCTCGCCCGCCAGGTACAGGCGCCAGGCCAGCGCGGCGGGGGCGTTCAATTCCAAGGTCAACCCGGATTGCCGATCCAGGAGCAGGCCGCCCGGAGGAACTTCGACCAGCACATACCGCCCGTCATCGGTCATTCAAGACCTTCAGCAGCCCTCGCCGAACCAGGTCTTCGACAAGATTCCGCACATCCTTCACCGCTGTTTCACAAGAGATGTGGTGGCGTATGGCGAGAGCATCGGCGATGCCGACGGCAGAGACTCCTCGCTCCAGTTCGCTCCAGATGTCCGCGCCGATTCGGTTCAACTCGAAACAGTCTCCGGTCTCACTGTCGACCAGGACGGCACCTTGTGCCATACGCTTCGAGACCAAGGTAGGCCTGACAGCCAGCAAAAGCTCCAGCACATCGACCATGTCGTTGGTGCGAGACTGCGGGCCACCTGGTGTCATGTCAAGCAGGCTGAGCGATGCGATCAGCCAGAATCGGCGTTACCCGCTGGACCTCCCGGGACACGTCGCAAACGATCTCGGGCTGCGCTGGCGAGGGCCGCTGGAAGAGAGGGTGACATCAACAAGCCCGCCACTCTCCGGGTGGGCAGATTCAGCGTGCCGCGCGAACAGATTTTCCCAACCAGCCGCGCACCCAGGCGCTGGGTGGCGGTGGCCTGTCGTTGCATCTGCGCCAGCAGGTCATCCAGAAATCTGCATGGCCGCTCCGCGATTATGATGGGCAACAGGGCCAGCGCGTGAATTGTCAGGCCCTCGGCGCGAAGGTGCTGCGCGCACGAACGGGGATCGGATAGCAGCCCCGCGGCGGAGACCGCGGCGAAGTCCTCCGGGCGATGCAGAGCACCCGTGCTCGTCCAATGCAAGGCGGCGTGCAGCAGCAGATGGGCGAAGAGGTCGTTCGCGCTCG
>JBDSSU010000486.1:0-5547 GCA_039928635.1 Opitutaceae bacterium
TCAATGAAATGGCGGCCTCGATCGAGCAGGTCACGGCGAGCGGCATGCAGGTGGCCACCGCGGCGAGCCAGACCAGTGCGGCGATCGAGCAGATCGCCGCGACCACTCGGTCGATCACCACCATCAGCCATGAAATGTCGACCTCGGCTGAGGAACTCACCACCGCGATCTCCGAGGTCGCCGCGTCGGTCAAGCGCGTCAACAAGGACTCGGAAGGCCTCGCCTCGGCCTTGAATGAAACGGGCGCATCGATCGAGGAGATGGGGCGTTCCGTGCAAGGCGTTTCCCGGAATGCCGACGATCTTACGGCTGCCGCCGAAGAGACCTTGTCTTCGATGAACGAAATGGCCGCTTCCATCGAGGAGGTGGCGGCCATGGGCGAAGGCCTGGCCACCTCCGTCGAGGAAACATCCACGTCCGTCGAGGAAATGGCGCGCTCCATCCAATCAGTGGCGCAAAACAGCGAACGCATCACCGAGGCCGCCTCCAATGCCAACACCAGCGCGACGCAGATGGATCGCTCGAGCCGCTCGGTGGCCGAGCTGATCAAGCGCACCCAGGAGGTGACCCAAAAGGTTTCGCGCGAAGCCGACGAAGGCGGACAGATGATTCGTAAATCGATCGAGGGGATCGGCCGGATTTCGAAAGCCATGGAGACCTCGACGACCATGATGCGCGAGTTGAACAAACAGAACTCCGAGATCGGCAGCATCGTGGGCACGATCAATGTCATCGCGGAACGCACCAATCTGCTCTCGCTCAACGCGTCGATTGAAGCCGCGCGCGCGGGCGACGCGGGCCGCGGTTTCGCCGTGGTCGCCGAGGAAATCCGCAATCTCGCGGACCGTTGCGCCAAAGCCACCGCCGATATCGCACTGATCGTGCGGAATCTTGAGAACGTCACGCGCGACGCGACCCAGGCCGCGACCGACGGAGCCCGGATCGCCGATGAGTCCAACCGTTTGTCCGAGAGCGGATCCGAGGGTCTGAAAAAAATTCTGGACGGGATCAAGGACACGAGTGGGTTCATCTCGCAGATCACCCGTGCGTCCGAGGAGCAGTTGACCGCGAGCAAGCATGTGCTCGAAGCGATCGCGACCACGACCGTGCAGTCCCGGCAGGTGGCCACTGCCACCGCCGAACAGGCGAAAGGAGCATCGGCCATCGTTCAAGCTGCCGGCCAGATGCGCAAAGTAACCAAGGAGGTCGCACAGGCCATGGGAGAACACGGACGGGCTGCGCGGGAAGTCGTCAAAGCGGCGCAGGCGACCAGCAACATTGCGGGCCAAGTGCGCAAAGCCGCCGCCGAGCAGGCGGGCGGAGCGGCGCAAATCGTGACGGCGGTCGATGCCATGCGGAAAGGCGGTGTCTCCACCTCGCGCGCAATCGCGGAACAGGCCGTTGCCACCGAACAGATTTCGAAGGAGTCCGCACGCCTCGCCAAACTGGTGAAAACCATCACGCAGGCCGTGACCGAACAGGCGACCGGAGCGACTCAAGTGACGACCGCGGCGGAAAACCTGAAGGTCCAATCGGACCAGACGGCGCGCGCCATGGTCGAACAGGCAAAGGCGATGAAGGATATCACGAGATCGTCGGCCAATGTCGCGGCGCAGATCAAGTTGATCACGAAGGCCAATCTCGAACATTCCGAAACCGCCGAATCCGTGTTACAGCGTCTCCGGGAAGTCCGGACGGTGACGACGCAGATTTCCGGCGAAGCCACCCTGCTCGTGGGGGCGAACGTGGAGCAGTCTCCTGCCCTGCCGAACGCGGTGGGCGACCAACGACGAGTCAGGCGGACGTCAGCGGCGAATTCCGCGAATAATCCGAACGTCAAGCGGCGAAACGGGACGAAGCCCGGGAAATGATTTCCCCCCGGGGCTCAGCCGGCATCCCTCCCCCCAAGCCTCAAGACCCCATTCCTGAGCTCCTGCGCGACTTGGTCCGCGAGCGAACGGGCATCCATTTCGAGAACGAGCGGATCCCTCTGATGCTCGAGAAGCTTGAGGCGCGGGCGATTGCGGCGGGCTGCACGTCCTACCTTTCGTACTACTACATCCTGAAATACGAGGAAGGCGGACCCGAGGAATGGCGGCGCGTCATGGACGCGTTTTCCGTGCAGGAAACGTACTTCTGGAGGGAGCTCGACCAGATTCGCTCGCTGGTCGACCACGTGGTGCCCGCGTGGTTCAGGCAAAGCTCCCGACCATTCCGCATTTGGAGCGCGGCCTGCGCGACCGGCGAAGAGCCGTACAGCATTGTGATGGCGCTGCGCGAAGCGGGCTTCGGCGACCACCCCATCGAGGTGTTCGCGAGCGATGCCAGTGAAGCCGCGCTGGCCAAGGCCCGGGCCAGCCGGTACCGGGAGCGATCGTTCCGCACGTTGCCCCCCGCATTGCGCGAGAAGTATTTTACGTCTCAGGGGGACAGTTTCGCGCTGCTCGACGAGGTTCGTTCCCGCGTCTCCTTTCACTGGGCCAATCTGGTGACGCTGGAAGAGGCCCGGGAAATTCCGCCGGTAAATGTCATTTTTTGCCGGAACGTTTTCATCTATTTCTCCGTGGCAACCATCAAGCGGACGGTCGGGTCATTTGCCCACCGCTTGCCGCCCCACGGGCACCTTATGATTGGCGCGTCGGAATCGCTGCTGAAAATCACCGATCAATTCGATCTGCAGGAGATCGGCGGCGCGTTTGTCTATGTGCGCAACGATCGCCCCTAAGCTAAGATCTCCATGCCGCTTCTCATCCGGGTTTTGATCGTCGACGATTCGGCGTTTGCGCGAAAGGTGGTGCGCGAAATCCTCTCGACCAGCTCATTGATCGAAGTGGTCGGAGCGGCGCGGGACGGTGAAGAAGCGCTGGAAATGACAGCGGCGCTCAAGCCCGACGTGGTCGTCTGCGACCTGCAAATGCCCAAGCTTGGCGGCGTCGGATTCGTGCGGAGCCAGATGAAACTGCGCCCGCTGCCGATTCTGATCCTCTCGGCCGCCGCCGGAGAGGCCGAGGAAGTCATCAACGCCCTGGCCGCCGGCGCGGTGGATGTGGTGAAAAAACCGTCGGCGCTGGCCACCGATGACCTGCGGGCCGTACGCGATGAGCTGATCGAGAAAATCAAAGCCGTCGCCAACGCGCCGAGCGAAAATCTGACGCGGGAGGTTCTTCCGGCCACCTTGTCGCCAGCAGAGAAAGGGCCGGCGCATTCACCCCGGTTCCGCATGGTGGTGCTGGGTATTTCCACCGGCGGGCCCCAAGCCCTTCGGCATTTGATGCCGCTGTTGCCTCGCGATCTTCCCGTACCCATGGCGATCGTGTTGCACATGCCGGTGGGCTACACCGCCCTGTACGCGGAAAAGCTCAATGAACTCTGCGAGCTTGAGATCAAGGAGGCGGAGGAAGGCGACGTCCTCCGTGCGGGGCGGGTGCTGCTGGCCAGGGCTGGGCGCCATCTCGCGTTCCGCCAAAACGCGGCCGGTACGGTGGTTGCCCACCTCCCGCTCCATCCCCTCGAAAAAATTCACCGCCCCTCGGTCGACGTGCTCTTCCGCTCCGCGGCGGACATTTTCCAAGAGGGCGTTCTGGCGATCGTCATGACCGGGATGGGTGACGACGGGAAGGAGGGAGCAGGCTGGGTGAAGGCGCAGGGCGGCACGGTGCTCACTGAGGCGGAAAAGAGTTGCGTCATATATGGAATGCCACGCTCAGTTGCCGAAGCGGGGCTAAGCGATGCGGCCATTCTCCTCGACAACATGGCCCATGCCATCACCTCACGTTTATGAGCGGAAAAATATTAATCGTAGACGACTCCTCCCTGGCTAGACGAACGCTTCGGCAACTGTTGGAAGGGATGGACTATACAGTGGATGAAGCGACGGACGGCACCCAAGCCTTGGAGCGTTTTTTTCTGAATCCCCCTGAACTGGTGATCCTGGATATGGTCATGAGTGGGATGTATGGGATCGATGTGCTCGCCAAAATGCGGGAGTTGGCTCCAGCCGTGCGCGTGATCATCCTCACTTCAGACATTCAGAAATCGACCGCGGAGCAGGTAAAGGCAGCCGGAGCCAAGGGGATCCTGAACAAACCCGTCAACCGCCAGCTTCTGGCCACCGCGATCCAAACGATCCTTGCTGGAGGCGATACATGGAGCTGACTTTAGAACAGAAGGACGGTCTCACCGAGCTGATCAACATCGGATATGGCCGCGCTGCCGGCGCACTCTCCGAGCTGACGGGTTACCGCATCTCCCTCGAGGTTCCCAAGGTGACCCTTCACGACATCGGTCAGATCGGGCCGATGCTGCAAGAAATTTTGGTTTCGCCGGTCGCCAGCGTGAATCAGATATTTTCGGGTCCGGTTTCCGGCAGCGCGCTGCTTTTGCTCGATGAAAACTCCGCCTTGGCCATGAGCCGGCTGCTGGGGGACGAACGGTTTTCCTCCCGCGAATTCGATGCGAACGCCAAGGAGATCATCACGGAGGTCGGTAATATCGTCCTGAACGCCTGCCTCGGGGTATTCGGTAATCTGCTGCAGGTCCAGGTGACCTTCTCCGTTCCCCGTCTTTCCGTGGATAAAGTCACCCGCGTGCTCGAGATCATCACGGCGGAATCGGCGGAAAGCCTGCAGTACGGTTTGATGATTCATACCCGGTTTCATGTGAAGACCGCCGACGTGACGGGTTACATGGTCATCGTCCTCGGCATCACATCCCTGGATCGCCTCATGATCGAACTCCGGAATTGGGAGACTCGACAGACCCAATGAACCGGAGCGAAGGGGTGGCCTTAGCCGCAGGCTCCTCTGATCGTCTGCCGACGATTCAGAATGCCACGGCAACCTGGATGCAGGAGTTCGCGCCCTACGGCATTCTGACCACCGACCAGGATCTGAACATCACCAGCTGGAACGAGTGGCTGGCGGGTTGCAGCGGTTTGAAGCCCGAGCAGGTGGTCGGCCGGAAGTTGCTGGAGGTTTTCCCGGATCTCTGCGAACGCCGGCTCTCCGAGCGCTTCACGCGCGCGTTGGCCGGGGAAGCCAGCGTGCTCTCCACCGCCCTGCACAAATATCTCATCCCTTTGCCGGTCACCGTCGCCGAGAGCGGATTGCCCCACATGCTCCAGACCGCGCGCGTCGCACCGCTGAGGGAAAACAACACCGTGGTGGGCACCATCACGATTATCGAGGACGTGACCCAGCGGGAGTTCCAAGCGGGCATCCTCCATCGGCAACAAGAGCTGGATCGCCTGCTGGCGTCCTCCCTCGCCCGTCTGCTTCAGTCCAACGACCCCGCCGAGGAAATCGGGGAAATTTATTCCTTGGTCAGCCCGGCGCTCGGTTTGGATGTTTATGCCAGCTACCTGCTCGGTTCCGATGGCCGGACCCTGCAACTGAAAACCTCCGTCGGATTTTCCGCGAAGCAGCGTGAAGCGATCGCGACGCTCGCACTTTCACCGGAAAACTGGGCGGCCCTGACCAGTGAGAGCGCTGCGACCATCGTAGCGGTTCCGTCCCATACCGATGCCTTGAGTCGGATGGGGCTGCGAGC
>JBDSSU010000487.1:0-8983 GCA_039928635.1 Opitutaceae bacterium
CGCCCATGAGTAATTCCACACCTGCCGAGCACGCCGTTATCAAGACCGCCTATGGCGAAATGACCATCGCCTTCTGGCCGGACGTCGCACCCAAGACTGTCGAAAATTTCAAGAAGCTGGCGCGTTCGGGTTATTATGACGGCACCGCCTTTCATCGCATCATCAAAGGATTCATGGTTCAGGGCGGCTGTCCCAACACCAAAACGGGCGGAAGCGGCATGCCCGGCACCGGCGGCCCCGGCTGGAAGGTGAAAGCCGAGTTCAACAAGGAGCCTCACGTGCGCGGTGTGATCTCCATGGCCCGTTCCTCCGATCCGGATTCCGCGGGGAGCCAGTTCTTTCTTTGTCATGGCAACGCGAGTTTCCTCGACGGCAAATACACGGGTTTCGGTGAGTTGGTGAAAGGCGACGACGTGTTGGAGAAGATCGCGAACGTCCCTACTTCCCACGGCGGCGGCGGGGAAAAGAGCACGCCGATCGACCGCGTGGAGGTCGAGAGCGTGAAGATTGTTGCCGCCGCCTGACACCCGCTCGCAGCGCCCGCCGGCGCCCGGTTTAAGAATCAAAGCTTGGTCGGCCGTCGCACCACCGGCGTGCGGCGGTTCAGGTCGTCGAGTGTCCGCTGCGACTGTTGTTTCAAAAGCGGCGGCATGTCCCGCGAGCTGATCGTGTCCGTCAAAAGCTGACGCGCGTCATCCCAGCGTTGCTCCGCCAAGGCGCGACCAATCTCCTGCGATCGCGCTGCCGCTTTCAGCTGGGGGCGCACCGTGGAAAGGTGAGAGCGCAAATTCGCCGAGGCCCCGCTGTCCAACTGCTGCTCCAGGTACCCAAGCGCTTCGACAAATTTCTGCTGGTTCACCAGAGAATCGATGCGCTCACTCACGTCCCGGAGCGTCCAGCCATCGGACAGTTTTCGCGCGTAGTTTCGCACCCGCACGACCTCCGCGACATTCGCCTCGACCTCATTCACGCTTTTCAGGGCGGCAGTCCGGTCGCCTCCCCGTTCGGTGAGAACAGCGAGGCCGATCCGGATCCAACCGTCGCCCGGGAACATCTTTTGGCCGAGCTCGAGAAAGTGGCGATCCTGCGGCTGGATTTCCGCCGCGACCAGAATACCAGCGAGGTTTTGATAAGCCGCCAGAACCCTCGGCGAAAGCACAATGGCTCGCTCGTAGCGGTCCGCGATCAGTCGTGCTTCCCCGGGCTTCAACTCCGTGACCTCACCGGCGTCGTTCACCGCCGCTTTCTGCGCGGCCGAGGCAAGGGCGAAGTAAGGCTGAAAGTCCATGGATCCTTTCTCCGCGGCACTGGCAAAAGCCTTGAGCCCGCCGGACTCATCTCCTCCTTCGCTCCGCGCCAATCCCAGCAGCTCAAACCCTCGAGGATCGTCGGGCGCGATGGCAATCGCCTGCTGCGCGAACTCGGTCGCTTTTTCCCAGCGATGCGCTGCCAGGGCCAGTCGCCCGAGAGCTTGCGCCACCTCAACCGGCGCCGCGGGTTCCGCGCGCACGGCGAGTCGAGCTTCCAACGGTTTGTGATGAATGAAATAGCGTCCGCTGCGGAGATAGTCTTTCAGACGCCGGTCAAAGGTCGCGAGGTCACTCCCAACCGCCCGGCGAAACGCATCCGCGGTGGAAACACCTTCGTTCGTGAGCTTGATGAAATCGAAAAGCGCCGACCGCGGGATCTGCGGGTTGTCCCCGAAAATCAGGAAATGAACGGTGATCCACGACTGGGAATAAACCACCCCCGTGTGGCTCGACTTGTCACGGAAAAGTTCACTGCGCCCAACATACAACAATCGATCGATCGACAGTAAATTTTCCTCCCGCAGCAGTAATACGTGCTCAGGAATCGAGTGCCCCCACTCGACCTTCTTTTTCAGGGCGGCAAAGGTCGAGAATACCTCCGCCAATCCTTCCTCAATCCACACGGGATTGGGCTGATCGAGCGCGCTCAAAAACCAATGGACGCCTTCGTGGAAGATGATCCGCCGGACGTCTTCCGTCGCATGCGCACCGGCCAGGCCGGCGACCGCCCAGGAATTATGGCGGAGAAAAAAACCGTCAGCTGGCTGCGGTTTCCCTTTCTCATCGAGCGGACGATAGTCTTGGTACGCCCGCTCGCGCGCAAAGACCACAATGGTCAACGGCGGCAGTGGTCGTTTGATTTTAAACAGGCTCCGGAGCTCCGTGATATACTGGGCAAACTCTTCGGCCCAAACCACCGCTTCTTTCTGCGTCAGCGAGGTCACCATCGTAAACTCCGGCGTGGTCACGCGAAGCCAGGCCTCTTCCTTTGCCACCACCGGCGCTCCCAGCAGAAGCCCGAAAGCCGCGGCCAGCCCGCAGCGTCGCAGCAGGACTCCCATCAGCGAGAAACCGTTTTCAGCTCGCATGCCCGAAAGCTTCCGCCACCGCTTCATTCACGATCTGGCCGTTCCGCGTGTTCACGCCCCGTGCGAGACCGGGATGCACAGTCAGCGCGCGCGAAATGCCGTGCTGCACCAGCATCGCCACATACGGTTCGGTTGCCTGCGTCAGCGCGAGCGTCGACGTCCGGCCAACCAACGCGGGCATGTTGGGCACGGCGTAATGGATCACCCCGTGCTCTCGATAGACGGGCGTCTCATGGGACGTCGGCCGGATGCTCTCGATGCATCCGCCCTGGTCGATCGCGATATCAACAATCACGCTGCCCGGCCGCATCGTCGCGACGTGTTTCTTGGAAACCACCACCGGCGCTTTTGCCGCGGGAATCAGCACCGCCCCAATGAGCAGATCGGCGTCCGCCACTTCTTGGGCGATGTTGGCCGGGTTGGACATGAGGGTCACGATGCGGCCGCGATATTCGGAATCGAGCGCTTCGAGTTTGCGCGTATCGAGATCAAGGACGGTCACGCGCGCACCCATGCCTGCCGCCATTTGCACGGCATGCGCCCCGGAGTTTCCTGCGCCGACGACGACGACATGGCCGGGCATCGTTCCCGGAATCCCGCCGAGTAAAACTCCCGAGCCGCCATGTTGTGACTGAAGAAAATAGGCGCCGATCTGAATCGAGAGCCGGCCGGCGATCTGCGACATCGGTTTCAGTAACGGGAAACTCCGGTCGATGCCTTCGACCGTCTCGTAAGCGATGCCGAGAATTTTTTTCTGCAGCAACATTTTCGCCAGCTCGGCTCCCGCCGCGAGGTGAAGATAAGTGAAAATCGTCTGGCCTTCGCGCAAAAGGTCATACTCCGCGGGCAGCGGCTCTTTGACTTTCAAAATCAAGTCCGCCGCCCGCCAGATTTTGGCCGCATCGCGAACCAGCGTTGCTCCGGCTGCGCGATATTCTGCGTCCGTAAATCCTGCGGTAACACCAGCGGATTTTTGAACCAACACCTTGGCGCCGAGCGAAACCCAGCGGCGACAGAGGCTGGGCGTCATCGAAATCCGGGTCTCACCGATTTTGATCTCTTTGGGGATCCCGACGATCACGCGCTGAAAAGAGCGGCGGCGCCCGATGATGGCAATGCGGTTCCGATTGGTTCCACGCGTAAAGCCGACGAACAAGGCAGGCGCATTCCGCTCCAGACGCAGATGACAGTGAACCGATTTCCCGGCGGTTCCGCGGTTAGGCGGACAAGGCGGAGGTCACGATTCCCTTTTAACCCGTTCTGAGACCAACGTCCCTTCGCTTCTCTACCGACCCCATGGGCGGGAGGCCCGTGCTACGTGACATGGGCGTCCCGCCCATGTCGGAGAAAGTCCAAAATGGAGGGGACGTTGGTATGACTTGCCTGGCTTGGGCTCGCGTCCCTGTTGATCAACGGACAAGTCCCTCTCCGTATGCCAAAGCCGCTGAACATGATTGTTGCCTGCGCTGAAAATCGGGCGATTGGCCGCGGAGGGAGGTTGCCTTGGAAAATTCCCGAAGACTTCGCGTCGCTCCAAAAGAAAACCCTTGGGAACACGGTCGTTCTCGGTCGGGTATGCTTTCAAAGCTGGCCCAGTGCCATGCCCGGGCGGCAGCCCATCGTGATTACCCGCGACACCACTCTCGCGACCCGCGACGTGAAAGTGGCGGGTTCGCTACCCGTCGCGCTCGCGATCGCGGATGGACTCCCGGGAGAGATCTATATTTGCGGGGGTCAGCGGGTGTACGAAGAAACGATGCTCCTCGCGGAAAAACCGACGCGCCCGATCCGCCTGCACCTGACCCTGGTGCACGCCGCAATTTCCGGTGATCGCTTCTTCCCCGAATGGACCCACCTCAGTTGGCGCGAGCTTCGCCGCCGCGAAAGCGCCGACGCAAACTATCGGTATACCTTTCTTGAGCTAGAGCGAAGCTGAGCGGCGCGGCGTTCGAAGCCTGGAGTGCTGCATCCCGCCCCAAGCCTTGGCAGCACTCACGTTTCCGGCCACTTCCCCTTCCCTCTACCGTTTCAACTCCTTCCTCTCGTCGATATCAGCTGACTGGTGTGAATGAGACATGATGAGAAGTGCGCAAAGCGGCACCGAGCTTTTCTGCCGTGGGTTGTATGTCGGAGTGACAGCATGTCAGCGAGTTGGCTCAGACCGGTTGATCGGCAGGCTGAGTTTATTCGCAGGAGGCGGGAGTGCTCCATTTTTCCCGTTGACGCATCTGGTGAAATGCCAGATTCCATCCCGTTCCGTGAGGTTCTTTTGCTTTGTAGGCGTGGTTTACCGCTACGCTGAAATCGACGGTGTTTCGCACGGTTGGTGAAGGCAAAGTGCCCAATAGATGCCCGGTAGCTCAGTGGCAGAGCAGGTGACTGTTAATCACTTGGTCGCTGGTTCGATCCCAGCCCGGGCAGCCATTATAAACAATGAGTTACGTGATTTTGGGGTTTCCGAAGAAATTGTGCTTGGCCACTTCTTGGCCACTTTTCTAGCGGGATCAGTACCCGCAAAGCGGTTTTTTTTAGGCCACAGCGCCTTTCGAAGGCAGATGGATTCATGAATTCCGTTTTTTGCGAAACGGGGATTGTCCTGGGGCGGGGTTCGAAGCGCAAAGCGTCGAGGATATAGGAGAACTTGCGTGCCGCCCGTTTTTAGATATTGTGTTAATCCGCAGACAGTAAAAGCATGTGCGCCGCTACCCCATCTTCCGAACTTACGAAACTTGTAGTGGGATTGTCGTCTAGCAGTTTATTCGATACGGCTGAGAGCAACGCCCTCTACCACGAACGGCCTCTGGCGGATTACGTCGACCATCAGGTGACGCGGGAGAATGTGCCATTTCCCGAGGGCACGGCGTTTCCGCTCGCCGAAACCATGATGCGCCTTAACGGAGAGAAGAAGCCTTTCGAATTAGTCGTACTTTCAAAGAATGAACCTGTAGCGGGCAGCCGGGTGATGAATTCGCTCGCCCACTATGGTTTCGAGAACGTTCGCGCGGCGTTCACGGGCGGCGAGCCGATCGCGCAGTACTGCGAGGCGCTCAATATCGGCCTGTTTCTCTCTCGCGAATCACGCGAGGTCAAACGAGCGCTCGCAAACGGGACTGCCGCCGGTTTCCTTTACGCCCCGCCTAGCGAAATAAAAGTGGAGCCGGATCAACTTCGAATCGCGTTCGATTTCGACGGCGTTTTGGCAAACTTGGAAGCCGAGCTGGTTTATCAAAACACAAAGCCAGACATTCGGCCTTATCGCGCCCACGAGGTCGCGAAAGTCGATATCCCGCATCCGCCGGGGCCGCTTTTCCCAGTCCTGCAGAAGCTCAGCGCGATCAAGACCGAGCTGGCGGCAGGCAGACGGATGATGTTTCCAGAGAACGAAAATCCCGACGCGAAGGCGCTGGCGCTCGCGTTGAAGCTGGACCTCGGGTTGGTGGAGCGCGTGGTGAGGTCAGGGGTCCCTGAGCGAGCCCTGTTTCGCGCGGCGGACGAAGGACGGCTTGAAGCCGTTGGTTTCAGCTCGAGCGAAGCGACCTTGATTGCGAGCCGAGTACGGATTCTCTTTTCTCCGATCGAAATCGCCTTGGTCACCGCGCGCAATCCCCCCGTGGAGAAGCGGCTGATGAACACCCTTCGTAGTTGGGGCGTGAGCGTTGATCAGATGTTCCTAATGGGTGGATTGGAGAAAACGCCGGTACTGAGAAAATTTCGTGCGCACATCTTCTTCGACGATCAAGAGGCACACACGACGAAGGCGTGCACGAGCGTGCCGACGAGCCTGATCCCTTGGCTTGATGAGTCGCTGGCTCAACTCCCGACAAAAACTCCTCAAATGACGTCGACCGCCGAACTCGACGTTCCCCTCGCGTTTTCCACGACTACTCAGGTTCGCATGGATGTACTTTCGGCGCGTGATTTTGACGCGCAGTGCCGGGCGATCTTCCGGCCATACACGCTGGCCTCTAGCGGAAAGGCTCACCAGCTCGATCCTCGGCTTCGCTCTTTCATCGAGGAAAACCGTGGTCGCTCCGGAGCCGAACGAGGAGAGGTTTTGAACCGACTGAAGATGTTCGATATCTCGGCGCTGGCCGGCACCCACACCGCACGCCTTGGCCGAGACCGCTTCGATTTTTTGGTGCGAAAACTAGACTGGATTGCCGGCGGCAAACCACCGCAGACCGAGATCGAGTTTAAAGCCGAAAAATGATGCACCCACAGACGGATCGGCTCGCCACCCTTTGTTGCGACGCCGCCGACAAAGCAGCAGACGGCGAGAACTTCGTCTCCATGAAGAGGCTCGTCGAATTTTTCGGCGTAGAGCTACGGGCTCAGCCGCTCTTGTACGAAGGAATGGTGGCTGAGCCTCGCACCAAGGGCGACAAATGGGTCGTAATGGTCGACAGCCATTCCAGCGGTTACGACGTGAGGAAATATGAGCAAGAAAGCAGCACGAATGCACTGCCCCCTAGGGTGCGCTTCACCATCGCTCACGAGCTGGGGCACGTCTTGCAGCTCCGAAACGAAGAAGCCCTTGGACCTACTACGCGGACGACGAAACGGGGAGCGGCCGCGAAAGTCGAAAAGCAACTCGAGCGAGGGGCCGATAGCCTATCGCCGCTGCTTCTTATTTCGGAGAATGGAATTGAGCGATTGTGCGAAGACGCAAAAAGTCCCTTGGGTATCGCTCAAATCATCCAAGCAAGGGCTCGTTGGGCCGTATCCCGCGAGGTCATCGTGCACCGCTTTGGACTTCTCAGTAAGTATGATCCGAGCGGGTTCAAGCACCGCCCGGCACTCCGTGACATGGCGCTGGGACTAGGAGAGTGGTCCGATACGCCGACCGCGGCGCGTGTCTCCGCGTGGCCGCGAGCCTTCTGCAACTTCGCGGAGAACCTAGTGCCGGAGTTCCTCCGCGTGGATACGACGTCAAAAGAAAATCTAAGCACCGTCTTCCGATCGCCAGCGTTTGTGCTGAATGGAGGCGAACAAATTTGGGATGAAGCCGAAGTGTTCGCGGGAACGGCCTCAAATCCCCGCGCCGAAAAAGTACGGATCCGGCTAGCGGTCGAACAATCCAGAAGTTTGAAGAAGAAATTCCTTTTTGTCGCCGAACGTTTGCCGGTCGCGAACTGCGCATCTGCAATAGCATAAAACGGACTACTACGAGAACCGGTGGCCCAGCGGGCATTCAGCATTGAGTGTATCCCAGATGCCCCGAACTCGTGTGGTTACTTGCGTGAACGCCGGCGTCCTCGACGCAGAATGAGTGCGGGAATCACGGTCGCCAGGACTGTGGCAGTACCTCCGATCAGGGCACTTAGAATCGTGTCACTGACTTGGATGATCATGCGTCCATCATAACGGCGACCGGCTAAAACTACAGAGGCAGCAAATGGCCGGTCATTTCCTGCCCAATTTCACTTCCAACTTCTCAAGGACTTTCTGCAACGGACGCCACCACTTGGTGAACCGTTGTTCGGAATCAGGTCGCTCTTGGGGAGGAAGAAAAGGAAACCGCTCCCGAAAGAAACGAACTGCCGCGCGAATCTCGCGACGAAAGTCGGGAGCCTTGTGACCGTATAGTTTCCAAGCGGCCGGAATTTTATCACGCAGCTCGGAGGGTGGCAGTTGATTCAGCAGGCGCATGATGCCGAGCCGATCTAGAGCCACTCTATAGTCGTTGATTTTCCGGCCTCGACGCGGGGAGGTAGGGAAAACGTTGACTGGTTTGCGCCAACGGCGAGGCCGATGAGTCAAGAGCCATCGCCGGAACGCCGTCTCAATCTCCGTATTCGCGAAACGAGAGAAATCGATTGTAAAGGCGACTGTGACCTTTCGGTCGGACGCGTAGTCATCGCCAAACAGGCGAGAGGCTGGCACGCTTTGGTTGAAGAGTGCTCCGTCTTCGGAATCGTCGCTAGTGGAGCGGACTCGACTGCGTATTTCTAAAAGCTCTACGCAGTTTTCCTTCCAAAGGATCTCGAGATCGCCGACGCACGCTTGTGTCAGCGAGTTGAAAACATGGGTTTCCGTGAGCTTACTTACCAAGTAGCGCCGGGTTTTCTTGGTGTAGTGTTGAAATGGCCGGGCGGTGTTCAGATGCCTGCGGACGAGATCGTAAAATTCGATGTAGCCGAGATCGAAATCCCAAAAGCGTTTCAGGAATTTCTCGTAGTCGAATCTTTCAGCCGTCACGCGACGCCGGGTGCGAACGTCCTGTTCTACCCACGCCGCGAGCTGTTCCTGCGCAGGCGCGGGAGTGCCTTCAGGCCGAATGCCACGCGTATTCATAGTATGAATATCTGATGCGAGCCTCAGTGTTTTTGATTCGCGTGCGTATTCCCACAGACAGCAGGCTACCACTTCGGCGTCAGGGACGCGGGAGAAGTTCCAAGTTGCTTCGGGAAGCGGCCCGTAACGGTCAGTATAGGCGAATCGAAGAAATTTGGGCATAAATCTGGTTGGACGATTTGAGCGGGGGACGACGTGCTCAATAGCCTTACCGTATTCCCGGGAGTCGCCCTACTTTAGAAGCGCCTGTAGGTTAGCCTGGACCTGCATCCGCATCACGGGGAGTTCGCG
>JBDSSU010000488.1:0-26649 GCA_039928635.1 Opitutaceae bacterium
GAAGCGCTGGAAATGCTTTCATCGCCCCCAGAATAGCAGGGCGCTTGCAGCTTGAACATCAGGTTAGGCCTGACCGCTAGGTCCGTTCATACACTAGCCTTTGGTGCTCACAGTTTCCCACCTCACACCGAGGAGGCGGCTAAACTTAAACTACCGCAGCTTTACGGGCACGGGCCCGCTTGAATCCGACAATACCAACGAGAAGCCCAGTTGCTACGATTCCATAAGTCGATGGCTCAGGAATTGGAGGATTGTCGTAATACACGAATTTATCGCTGCCAACATTGCCTGGGATCGCCTGGAACCTGAATCCAAAGTCTGCATCCGAGCCGTTACTGGCGAAGAATCCACCCGTATTGAAGTAATTGGTGAAGTTTGCCGCGCTTCCTTCGAGTTGCAGCCAGAACGTGGCCGTTTTTCCTGCTGCCAAGCCATTCGCAATGGGAGGCGGGGTTGAAGCCGCGCCAAAATCGAACGTGCCCTCCGGATTGGTTTCAACGTACGGAATTGATGGGACGAAATCGATTCCGTCCGGGTCATTGGTGGAGCGGTTTTCGAATGTCCCGGCCTTGTAGGTCAAAACCGGCACGTCGAACAACGGAGAAGTTCCCGGAAGATCGAATCCAAAACCGGTGAGGATTCCTGTCGTGTAGTTGCCACCGCCCTCGCCAGCGTTCTTCGCAGTTCCTGCACGATTTACGATGATCACCTCTAGAGTGCCGGCGGGGGAGCCGAACGGATTAAAGTTAAACGTGATATCAACAGCCACCCCGAGGTTGTTGCCGCTATCCACTGATCCTGAATCGAGGTCCACAACGTGATAGAAAAGTTGCGCAGACGTTTTCGTCACGCTGAAGAGGGAAAAAAGACTCGCACAGGCGAGAAGGCGCAGCGCTGGAAAGGCTTTCATTGGCGCAGATCATATACCTCGCAGAATTGAAATGATATCAGCGCCACCCTGAGGCCTAACTACGACCGACCCTTAGGGTACCGACCTAGAATTCACCTAACATCAGGCCTGAATAGGCCTGACAACCCCGATTCCGATTTACCTCCGGGAATTTTGTGGCTCGTTCAAAAAGATGTTTCGTCTCGATCAACTTTTGTCGTCCCTCGGCTACTGCAGTCGGAAGGAGGCGCGAGACTGGGTCCGGACCGGTGCTGTCACCGTTCGAGGGGTGGCGGCAGACGATGTCGGCCTGCGCGTGAACCCCTCCGAGGTCCAAGTCGACGGCGCGCCGCTCGACCACGCGGACGGCCTTCTGCTCCTGCTGCACAAGCCGACCGGCCTCGTGTGCTCCCATAACGAATACGAAGGCCCCACCGTCTATTCGCTTCTTCCCGAACGCTGGCGAAGGCGAAATCCCGCAGTCACCAGTGTCGGCCGCCTCGATAAGGAGACGAGCGGGCTCCTGCTGCTCACGGACCAGTCACCCCTGGTGCACCGCCTCACGTCGCCGAAGCACAAAGTTCCGAAAGTCTATCGCGCCGTGGTGGACCGGGATCTCACCCCTGAATTGCTCCCCCTGTTTGCGACCGGGACCTTGCAACTCGACGGGGAAGAGAAGCCCTGCGCGCCGGCCGAACTGAAGATCTCCTCTCCGCGCGAAACCGAGATCACGCTGATCGAAGGAAAATATCACCAGGTCCGACGGATGTTCGCCGCCGCCGGGCTCACCGTGCTCGCTTTGCAACGTATCCGGTTTGGGCACCTGGCACTGGAGGATTTGGGTCCCGGACAATGGCGGGAACTCCCCTTGGACACGTTCGGCTCGTGATCATCGCACCGGGAAGGTCAGCGCAGCCCCTCGCCGAAGATAAGGCTTTTCAATTTTCCGGTCCGTCCGCGTCATGCGTGGGACATGTACGACTTCCCTTTGACCGGTGCGCAAAAATCCCATCTCCGCGGGCTCGGACAAAAAATGGACGCGACCCTCAAGCTCGGCAAAGGTGGGCTGACGCCGGCATTCGTGACCGAGCTCCAACACGGGTTGCGCGCCCATGAGCTGGTGAAACTTCGTTTCCTTGGAGTCGAACGCAGCGAGCGGGAACAGCTGTGCGTCAAGATCGCCGACGAGGGTCGCTGCGTTTTTGTCGGCGCCGTCGGCCACACCGCCTTGTTCTTCCGACAACATCCGGAATCGGCTGAGCGCTCCGTGAAATTGCCGTGAGGTGAGCGGAACGCGCACGACTGTTCTTCAGCTCGTAGCGACAGCGAGCGCCGGTGATGGAAGCAGCCGATGGTCGGTCGGCCACCCTTGACGATTTTAGACCGTCTCGCTCTTGTCCCGGCCATGTTCACAATCGTCGGGGGAGATGGAAAAGAGTATGGCCCAGTCACGACGGAGCAGGTGCGAAACTGGATCGCGACCGGACGGGCCAGTCTGGATACGAAAGCCAAAGCCGCTGGCTCTGACGAATGGCGGCGCCTCGGCGACTTTGCGGAATTCGGCGGCGTCGCAGGCATGCCGCCCCTCATTGGCCAGTCGTTCATCACTCCTCCCGACACGGCCGTTCTCGCGGATCCCGGTGCGCGATTACTGGCCGCGCTCATTGACATCGCGATCGCTTGCGCCGCCGCCATCCCCGGCGGCATTTTTCTCGGCGGCGCGTTCCTGCAAATCCTGCTTTCCGTCAGCCGGGGGCAACAGCCCGATATCAGCGAAGTCGATCCAGGGCGCTTTCTCCTCGGCGTGAGCCTGCTGCTGCTCGCGCTGAGCATTCTCGGAATCCTTCAAATCGTGATGATCAGCACCCGCGGGCAGACGATTGGTAAACGAATTCTCGGCCTTCGCATCGTCCGGAATGCCGACGCCAGCAAGGCAGGCTTCGTCCACGGTTGGTTGATACGGGGTCTGGTGCCGGCCCTGATCGGCCTCATCCCTTGGATCGGGACGATTTTTACCCTGGTCGATATCTGCTTCATCTTTCGCGCCGACCGCCGCTGCATTCACGACCTGCTCGCCGATACCAAGGTTGTAAAAGTGGTCAGGAAATAACGCTTCACGTCGCCATGGCGTTCTTCGAACCGAAGAACAACGCATTGAGTCGCGCCGGAAAATTTGTCCGCGTCGCTGATGATCACGCGCCGCACTTCAATTGAATTATCCGCGGTCTTCATCCGCGAGCGCGCGGGAGGGCGGAAATTTATGATGCCCCGCTGAAATCGCGCCCCTCACAAAAAGCGCCGCACCGCTTTTTCCCCGGCATCGCTCACGAGCACGTAATGGTTCGATTCATCCGACCACGACGCCGAAGCCCACGCGCCCCGCGCTCGAAAACGCGGTTCCGCCGACGCCAGCAAGGCAGGAAAATCCGCGCGCCGCGCGACGAACAGGTGAAACTCGTGCCCCTCCTCGAAGCAGATCACGGAGATATCCTTCCCCTGGAACTCCACCGTGCGGCAACCGAGCCCGTGCAGCTGCACCAGCTCGGTCGGAATCTTCGCGGGCAAGGGAGCGTTCCGGCTCGCGAGCCAGGCCTTCAACTTTTCCACGTCGGTGCCATGCTCCTGAAGCCCGATGTAACCGCGGCCGGCGAACTTGAGCGCAAACTCCGGCAGGTCCGCCGCGGTAGCGGGCCGCGTCAGTCGCAGCGCCACCGAAGCAAACGTCAGCAACAACGCGAGTCCCGCCGCCATCGCGAGCGTCGCGGGCCGCCGCCACCACGGTGGACGTGCGCTCAAACGCCCCCCTGCGAGAATCGCCTCCCGCAAACCGGACGGAGGCGTGACGGTGCGAATCTTCTCGCAGACTGCGACGTTGAAAGCCTGTTCGCGCTCAAACCAGGCGCGCAGCTTTGGATCGTCCGCCACGCGGCGAAACGCCCCGGCAAAAGCAGGGTCCGCGGTATCGCGCCCCCCAGGCCGGGCCGCCCCGAGTAAAAATTTAATTTGTTCGTCGTTCATAAACTTTTCCGCCGTTCGCTTTCGTCGAACGGGATGATCTTCGCTGGCTGGGCTTGGGCCGCGAGCACCGCACGGAGCTGCGACTTGCCTCGCGAGAGGCGCGACATGATCGTTCCCAGCGGCACCTCCAGCGCCTCGGCGATCTCCAGGTAGGAAAAATCCTCGACGTAGAAGAGCGAGAGCGGCGCGCGAAAAACTTCATCAACCGCACCCAGCGCCTCGAGGACCATCGCGCCGTCCATCCGCCGCACCCGATCGATTTCCTCGTCCGCGATGTCGGCGTGCCCCGGCGGCAAATCCTCGATCGAAGTGATCCGCTGGTCCCGCCGGCGGCCGCGAAGAAACTCCCGATAAAGCGTCGTGAAGAGCCACGACTTCGCCTTGGTCAGATCGCGTAACGCACTGCCCTTCGTCGCCCAGACATAAAATGTCTGCTGCGTCAGGTCACACGCATCGGCTTCGCGCCGCGTTAAACTGAGCGCGAAGCGAAACAACGGCGCATAATGCGCATCGACCAGCTGCGTGAAAGCGTCGTCAGCCATGGGAGGCAAGGGACGACCCGAAGCCCCGCGGATCAGGGATAACCCGCCCTGCCCCGGATTTCGTAGCGTCGAATGGCATGCGGGTGGGAGCGGGAGCCGAGGATTTTATTCCCGTCTCACCACCCAGTGCTCACTCACACCACGCGGTCCATCATGGATTCACCTTTTTCAAACGCCGCCAGGTTGGTGAGAAAATGTTTCACGATGGTCTCGTCCTGGTCGTGCCGTCCTCCCGCCGAATGCGGCGTGACATAGCAGTTCGGCGCGGTCCAGAGCGGATGATCCACCGGGAGCGGCTCAGGCTCGAACACATCGAGATAGGCGGCCGCCAGGCGTTTCGCCTGCAGTGCCTCCAGCAAAGCGTTTTGATCAACGGTGGTGCCGCGCCCGACATTGTAGAACCTCGCCGTGGGCTTCATGCACGCGAGCCGGCGGGTGTTGACGTAATTCCGTGTGCTTTCGCTGTCCGGAAGGATGTTCACGACGTGGTCCGCTTCCCCGAGGACGGCGCTGATTTTTTCCTCCGGGACAATATGCACGCCCGCCTCGCTGTGCAGCGAACGCCGCAGCGCGTAGAGCTTCATTCCGAAAGGCGCGAGCAACTCGGCCAGCCGGCGTCCGATCGCTCCGAATCCCAACATCACCACGGTTTGGCCCGTGAGCAGACGCGAAGCCGCACGGTGCTCCGCGTAATGCCACGCATGATCGGTCAGCTGGTCGCGATAGGACGGAAGCAGATTGCGGCCCAGCGCGAGCATCATCGCGAGCAGGTGTTGCGCGCACGGATCCGCGAAAACCTCCGACGCCTTCGTAAACGCGGCACCGCGGGCGCGTAAGGCCTCCATGAACTCCGGCGTGTCGTAGCGCGTGTAGCCAGCGGTCGTCACCTCGATCCATTTCAAACCGGCCAGGCGACGGCAGTCATTCGGCTCGGGTTGACCGAAGGCGACGTCGGCGGTGCTCAATGCCGGATCGCTGCCGCCGGCGGCGAGCACGTTGGTCGACGTCTGCTTCGACAACACGAGCGAATGCCCGCCAACTCCGTCGTGCAGCAGGCGCGTGGCAGCGTCGTTGAATTTACCATTACACCAAATTGTGAGGGGCATCCGGCGAATCTGAAAAAATTAAACGCGGGTTCAAGCTCCATGGCGTGCCCGTCCGCGCCGCCCGCCGGCGCGCGACTACTCTTCCTCGGAAAACTCGCAGAGCGCGTGCACGCGAACCCCCGCTGCCCGCAGTTTTGCCGAACCGCCCAGCTCGGGCAGATCGATCACCGCGGCCACACCCGCGACTTCGGCGCCGAGGGAGCGGAACAGTTTTACCGCCGCAAGCAGCGTGCCTCCCGTGGCGATCAGATCATCGATGATCAGGACGCGATCGCCCGGCTTGCAGGCGTCCGCGTGAATCTCGATCGAGGCCGATCCATATTCGAGCGCGTACTCCGTCGAGATGGTCCGGAACGGCAGCTTCCCTTTTTTGCGCACGAGGATGAACGGCTCGTGGAGATGAAACGCGAGAGCGCCGCCGATGATAAAACCGCGCGCATCGACCGCGGCGATGTGATCGACGTTCAGCTGCCGGCAATCATCCGCAAACGCGTGCACCATGGCGCGAAAGACTTCCGGATCGCCGAACAGCGTCGTGACATCGCGGAAATTCACCCCGGGCTTCGGCCACCCACGCACCGTACGCAGGCGGGACTTCAAAAACGCAGCGAGTTCGGTGGTCGTCATGAACGAAGCGCGCGATGAGAAACGCGCCCGCGAGCCGCCGCGAGGAAAAATAAAAGGTTGCGATGCCGATGATTGCGGTGCCGGCGAACCGGGGCGGAGCTTGCCATGCCTCCGACTTGCCGCCAACAGGACACCACTCCTCGCCGCATGGTCGAATTCATCATCGGGTTACTGGTGCTCGCGTTGGTGCTTTTTCCGATCTGGTCGATCGTGAAGATCCTTTCGCTCGGCAGCGCGAACGAGATGTGGGCGCGGCGCATCAAGGCGCTCGAACAGGAGCTCGCCGTACTCCGCGAAAAAATCCGCCGGGAGGGCACCGCGGCAGAAACGGAGCAGCCGGTTCAGAGCCAACCGATCACGCCAGCGCCGCCAATCGCGAGTCCTCCGTACGTCTCGCCGGTGATCGTGCAGACTCCGTCCGTCATCGCTCAGGCGGCCGAGCCGGAGAGGTCAACTCCTCCACTCACAAACGAAGTCCCGGCCTTTCTCTCGCCGCTTAAGCCGGACGATCCGGTTTTGCCGCCGCCACTCCAACCGGCGTTTCGCACTCCTCCTCCGATCCCGGGAAGCCCGATCCCACCGGTGCTGACCGATCCGGCAACGCCGCCGCCACCGCCCATTCATTGGCCGGAACCAACGCCGGCGTTTTCGCGCGAGCCCTCTCCTCCCCCGCCACGCGAATCGCTCCTCTCCCGCATCAATTGGGAGCAGTTCATGGGCGCACAACTTTTCGCGTGGCTCGGCGGTCTCGCGGCGCTGCTCGGCGTCGCGTTCTTCGTCAAATACTCGTTCGACCACGGCTGGATCTCACCGCAGCTGCGCGTCGCGATCGGCTTCGTCTTCGGCGCGTGCCTGATGGTCGGCGGGGTTTTCCTCACGCGCAAAGGTTTCACCACGCCGGCGCAAACGCTCGTGGGAACAGGCGTCGTGTCGCTCTATCTGGTGACGTTCGCCTGCCGGTCGATCTACGCCTTCGAATTTTTCGGGACCATCCCGACCCTCCTCGTTATGACGCTTATCACCGTGACGGCCTTCGTGCTGGCGGTGCGATTGCAGGCGCAGGTAATCGCGATCCTGGGAATTCTGGGCGGCTTTCTCACGCCGAAGCTGCTCTCCACGGGGGTCGACAATCCACTCGGACTCTTCGGCTACCTGACATTGTTGAACATTGGCCTGGCCGCGGTCGCGCTCCATCGCCGCTGGTTCTACCTCGTCTCGCTCGGTGCGGCCGGAACGGTAATCACGATGGCCGGGTGGGCTCATCTGTTCTACACGTCGGAAAAAACGGTCACCGCCATGACGGTGAATTTGGAATTCACCCTTCTCTTCATTGGCGTGACCGAGGCCGCCCGCCGGCTAAACCGAAGTTCCCCGCTGCTCATCCAAACCGCGCTCGTGCTGCCGGCGGTCGCGTTTGGTTTCGCGTGGCACTTCCTGAATTTCCCGTCGGTGGCGGCGCGCACGACTTTGTTTTTCGGCTACGTTTTCCTCGTGAGCGTTGGCTTCTTCTTCCTCGCGTGGCGGGAAAAGCGCGGCGGTCTCGTCGCCTGCGCCGCCGGAGCGACGACGATCTTGCTGGTCCGCTGGGCGTCGCAAGCGTTCACGGGCGTTCAGACGCCTGCGGCCATGACGGTGTGTCTCGGTTTTTGCGGCGTTTATCTCGGTTTCTATTTTTTCGCGCGACGTCGCGATCTCCCAATCGTCCCGATTTTTTGGTCCGCCGTCATCCTGCCGGTCGTGGCGTTTGGGTTCGCGTGGTTTTTTCTCGGCTACAGCGAAGTCGCGAACCGCACGGGATTGTTTTTCGGTTTCGTTTTTCTGGTCAGCCTCTTCCTCTTCGCCCTCGCTTGGTTTGAGGAGATGGGCCGGCTCGTCGTCGGCGCGGCCGGGATTACGGCGTTGCTGATGATGCGTTGGGCCGGAAACACCTTCCAGGCCCAGCACACGCCGGTCGTTGTCACGGTCTGCCTGGTTTTTTCCGCGATCTACTTTCTGGTTTACCTTCTCGCCCGGCGATTTGAACGGGCAACTCCGTCCGTGTTGTGGGCGGCGGTGGGCATGCCCTTCGTCGCGCTGGGTTTCGCCTTCGCACTGATGAATCACGCGGCGGTCGGGGCGAGTCCGGCGCTGCTGTTCGGCTTCATCCTGGCGAGCGATGGATTCCTGCTGGCTCTGGCGTGGCTCGACGCGCGACTCACCAAACTTCATCTCGCGGCGGGTTTGACCGTTTTCGCCCTGCTGTCGTTTTGGACCACCGATCATCTCACGGCGAATCTGCTCCCGTGGGCGCTCGCGATGTTCCTGGTGTTCGCCGCGCTGCACACCGTGTTGCCGCTCTTGCTGCAAAAGAAACGCCCGGCGGCAGCGCCGACTTGGTGGAGCCAGCTGTTTCCTCCGCTGACGCTGCTGCTGATGTTGCTGCCGATCTTCAAACTGGACTCCGTCTCATTCCTGCTCTGGCCGGCCATCCTCCTCGTGGATCTGATCGCGATTGGACTGGCGTTGTTGAGCCTCTCGCTCGCCGCCGTGGCCGCCGTATTGGTGCTCACGCTGGTCGCGACGGCGCTGTGCATCTTCCGCGTGCCGGAGACGGTGGCATTCCAGCCTTCGCTGCTCTTGGTTATCGGCGGATTCGCCGTGTTTTTCTTCGCGGCCAGCTTGTGGCTTGCGCGCAAACTCGGGGAGAAACTCCCCGCGGCCAGCAGCCGCTTGAACGCGATCTTCGGCGATGCGCGGGCGCAACTTCCTGCGTTCGCCTCCCTGCTGCCGTTTTTGTTGCTCATCATGGTTTGCGCCCGGCTCGCGGTGCCGAACCCCTCCGCGATTTTCGGACTCGGGCTGTTGCTCGTGATCCTGACGCTCGGGCTTACCCGCCTGCTCGTCATCGAGTGGCTGCCGGCGTGCGCCCTCGCGGGAATTGCCGCCCTCGAACTCACCTGGCACACGCGCCACTTCGACCGCTCCGCTGCCGGCGTACCCCTCGGCTGGTATCTCGTGTTCTACGCGGTGTTCGCGCTTTATCCGTTCCTATTCCGACGCCAATTCGCGCGACTCGCCGGGCCGTGGATCGTGGCTGCAGCCAGCGGACTCGCGCATTTCTGGGTGGTTTACCAAGCGATCAAACTTGGCTGGCCGAACGATTTCCTCGGCGCGGTGCCAGCGCTCTTCGCCCTCGCGCCGCTCGGCGGGCTCATCTTCGTCCTGCGGACGACCACCGCCGACAACCCCAAGCGGCTCACGCAACTCGCGTGGTTCGGCGGAGTGGCGCTGTTCTTCATCACGTTGATTTTCCCGATCCAGTTCGACCGGCAGTGGCTCACGGTCGCCTGGGCGCTCGAAGGCGCGGCGCTCCTCTGGCTGTTTCATCGCGTACCGCATGCGGGACTGCGCGCCACCGGGGTCGTGCTGCTCGTCACGGCGTTCGCGCGGCTCGCGCTCAACCCCGCGGTGCTCGGTTATCACGTGCGCGGCGACACCGGCATTCTCAACTGGTATCTTTACGCCTACGGCGTCACGACCGTGGCGCTGTTTGCAGCCGCCACCTTGCTCGCGTCGCCCCGCAACCGGGTGTTCGGAATCAACACGCCGCCGCTCCTAAACACTCTGGGAGCCGTGCTGGCGTTTCTACTTCTGAACATCGAGATCGCCGATTACTTCACCACGCCCGGGGCGCGCTCGCTGGCGTTTCGCTTCTCGGGACATTTCGCGCGCGACATGACCTACACGATCGCCTGGGCGCTGTTTGCCCTCGCCCTGCTCGGCGCAGGTATCTGGAGGAAAACCCGCGCCGCCCGTTACGCCGCGATCGTGCTCCTAAGCGTCGCCCTGCTGAAACTCTTCTTCCACGACCTCGCGCGACTCGAGGCGCTCTACCGAATCGGCGCACTCTTCGGCGTCGCGGTGGTCGCGATTCTCGCGTCGTTCGCCTACCAACGCTTTTTGCCGAGCAATGAAAAATCCGTCCCGCCGACTCTGCCGTAGCCCAATCGGAAGTGCGCTGCTCGCCCTGCTGGTGACGGCTCGCGTTGTCGCCGCGATCACCCCGACCGAGTGGCAGCATCGCCAGCCCATCAACGTCGCAGCTCCGGGGCTCATCAAAGTGACGCTCCCTGCCGCGACCTTCGACGTCGCGCAACCGCAGCTTGCTGATTTGCGTTTAACCGACGCGAGCGGGCAGGAGCTGGCTTACCTGCTCGACCGCGACCAACGGGCCGACGGGCCCGAGCCCGCCCGTACGCTCGCACCGAAATCGTTTCGCTCCACCGTGAGTGGTGACACGACCCAGTTGCTTTTCGAAACCGGCACCCAGGAATTTCTCGACGCGATCGAGCTGGAAACATCCGTGCCCTTTTTTCTCAAGGCGGCGCATGTCGAGATTTCTCCCGACGGAGGAACCTGGCAGTCGCTCGGAGCCGCGCATCCTCTGTTTCGGCAGTTCGGCGCCGCTCAGCTGCGGCTTCCGCTCGGTCGGGTGAAGGCCGCGTTCGTGCGAGTAACCGTTGACGAGTTTCGCTCCCGGCAGATCGCTTTTACCGGCGGGAAACTATTCCCCGCGCCCGTCCGCCCGGCTCCGCCGGTCGTCGCTCCGCTCGGAGCGCAGATCACGCGCCGCGAAGAATTCGCCGGCGAAACGGTCCTGACCATCACCTTGGATGGGCGTCACGTTTTGCTCGCCTCCTTGGGAATCGATGCGACTGACGCGCTCTTCATGCGACGCGTGACGGTCTCCGTGCGAGAAGCCCGCGACGCCGTTTCCGTCGAGAAGGTCATCGGCACCGGTACGATCTACCGCATCACGCTGGAGGGAGCTCCGACGCGGACCCAGCTCGACGTGCCGCTCTTCTTCACCCCACGCACGCGCGAGTTGCTCGTTCACATCGATAATGGCGACTCGCCTCCTCTCTCGCTCGAGAGCGTTCGCGCGCAACAACACCCGGTGACTCTGCTGTTTCTCGCGCCCGCCGCCGGCACTTACACCCTGCTCTCCGGCAACCCTCAGATCGCTGCGCCGCGTTATGACCTGGCCGCCTTCGCGGGCGAAATGCGCCAGGCGGCCGCGACGTCGGCGTCATGTGGTGAACTCGAAGCGATGCCGAACTATCGTGCGCGGGACTCGCTGGCCACGGCGCCGCTGCCCGATGTTCCGCTCACGGGTGCACCCCTCGATACCAACGAGTGGAAATTCTCCAAGGCGATCAGCCTGGCCCGGTCCGGCGTACAGGAACTCGAGCTGGATCCGGAAGTGCTGGCCGGGGCACGCGCCGACTTCGCTGACCTCCGCCTCCTCCGCGACGGAAACCAAATCCCCTACGTCCTCGAACAACCGCTGCTCGCTCGCTCCCTGCCGCTGGAACCGAAGCTCGCACCGGACGCGAAGCGCCCGAACGTGAGCGTGTGGCAGCTGCAATTACCGCAGGCGAATTTGCCGTTGCGGCGGATCGTGCTCACCTCGACCACTCCCCTGTTCCAACGTCAGTTCCGCATCTACGAAAAACTCGCGGACCAAAACGGCACGAACTACGAAAGCACCCTTGTCTCCGGTTCGTGGAATCGCACCCCCGAACCTGGCGTCCTGGAAACAAAACCGTTCGAGCTACCGGTTCGCCTGCACGCTTCCACCCTGTGGATCGAAACCGACAACGGCGACAACCCGCCGGTCGTGATCAGCGGAGCCCACGCGGTCTACCCTGTCGTTCGCCTTGTCTTCAAGACGGCGGAGACCGAGGGATTCACACTCGCCTATGGCAACGCCGCGAGCGCCGCTCCGCGTTACGACCTCAGCCTCGTTGCGGCGAAGCTTGTCGCGTCGAGCCGCGAGGGTGCCCGATTCGCCGCCGGCCCCGCCTCCGCTCCGTCGAGAAAAACGTTCAACGGAATGAGCGGTGGCGTGCTGTTCTGGGGCGCACTCGCCTTGGTCGTGGTCGTGCTGTTGGTCGTCGTCGCCAAACTGCTACCGAAGCCAAACCCGCCGGCAGCCTAGGACTGCTCAACTCGACGAGTTCGGACGCGCGCCGGCCGAGCAGCGCAGCGCTTCGGCGCGGAGGTTCAGCTCCGTGAGCAGCTCGGTGTGCTCGCGCGCCTCGCTGTCGTCGGTGTGCACGAGCCCCTGCGCAAACGGGGGAGCGACATCGTCCGGCAAATCGGCCCAACTCGACCAGCTGTAGCCAACGAGCGCCGGGTGAGCGAAGGCCCGGGTCATCGTCGCTCGCCCGTTGGCGAGCATCCGCTCAACCGTGGTGAGCCGCCGCCGGTCCAGCTTCGCCGTCGCGAACGATTCGTTCGCCCAGGAAAAATCCGTGAGAAAAACCGGCAATCCCGTATCGCGGGCGTAGGCGCCGACCGTTTCGTAAAGCGCCACGTTGTTCGCATGGACGGCGAGCAGGTCGACGGCCGGGCTGACTGCCTCCGACAGTATCGCGGAGCCCGGCGGCGTCTCGAAGGTGCAACCCAGCACGAGGTGATTCGGATCGAAGCGCCGGATGGCCGCGGCACAGGTTTGAAAATACCGGTGCGCGAATTCGCGCGAAAATCGTTCCTGATCTTCGAGGTAACCGACCGTCGAGAGCGGAACGTCTGTTAGCGTGAGTTGGCGCAGGGCTTCCTTGTTGGCATCGATTCCCCACGCCTTCGTGAGGGACGCGAGTTCACCCCCATGCGGAGCGAGCACGAATTCCCACGCGGCATGATACGCCGGAAAACTCGGCTCGAGGCTCAGGCAGATTTGCAGCAGCGAAGGGCGGGCGGGACGCAGCGGCTTCGTGGCGTCGGGCGGCTGGCTCCACTGCAGACCTTGATCCGTGCAATAACCCACCAACTCCCGGCTCGCACGACGCGTGTTGCAGACCATGGCTGCGATCTCATCGCACCCGGCGCTCCAGCGCGGATCGAAGACATCCGGCAGCAGGGCACCGGCGAGTTTGATGACTGTCTCGGGCGCGGCTTGGCGAAACCCGACCGTCTCGATGAAAAACATCCCGTGTCCCAGGAAATCCTCGGTCGTACCCAGCCCAAGCGTGTTGCAACCCCAGGAGCGAATCCGCTCGAGCGTTGCCTGCACAAACGGCCGCGGACTGGGTCAGCCATAACGTTGCTCCACGTTAAGCTCGTACGCGGTGGGCTGCAGGCCGCGGCCCGCCGCCCGACCAAACCGATTCACGGCTCCCACCCCCCGGCCAAAAAACGGGCGGTTGTCCGCGTCGATCAACCACCACTGTCCGGCAGCAGTCCGACCGACGCGCACGAAACCGGGGGTCCCGGCAAAGCTTTCGAGTTTGAGGTTGCTGAATTTCGACGCCGCGGAACGGGCGGGTTTCGCCATAGCCGCGCAGCTTGAAAAGGTCCGCCCAAAAGAGAAGCACGCAGTGCATGCCTCGCGCCGGGTCCGAAGGATTTCACCTCGAGGCCTTGCGGACCTCTGTCCCTTTCGCTCTCTATTACCTCCCCCATGAAATCCCCGTTCCCCGCCCGTGCCGTTTGGTGTTTCGCGATCGCTGCCGCGCTCAGCCTGACTGCCCGTGCGGCCGACGTGATGGAGATGGAGACCGACCTCGCTGGCAAAGTGGGCCAGCTCAAGGCCGAGCCTCGATTGGCCGAAGCCGAGATCGCTCCTGCCTCCCATGAAGGCGAACTCGCGTTGAGTCGCATGAAACTGCCCCCCGAACTCACCGCGACGCTTTGGGCCGCCGAGCCGATGCTCGCCAATCCGGTCGCGTTCAACTTCGACGAACGCGGACGCATTTTCGTCGCGGAAACCTACCGCTACCGTACGAGCGTGCTGGATATCCGGGATTACATGTGGACGCTCGAGGCCGAACTCGCGAACCGTAATCTGGAAGACAACCAGGCGGCGATCCTGCGTCATTTTGGACCGGAAGGCGTCAAGGCGCTTTCGACGGAAAGCGAACGGATCCGCCTTCTGGAAGACACCGATGGTGACGGGAAAGCGGACCGCTCGACCCTCTTTGCCAGTGGATTTGACAGCATGCTCGACGGAATCGCCTCGGGGGTTCTGGCCCGCCGCGGGAAAGTTTATTTCACGAACATCCCTTCTCTGTGGCTGCTGGAGAATGAAACGAAAGACGGCGCGGCCGCGAAACGCACCGAGCTGAGCCGGGGCTACGGCATTCGTTTCAATTTCACCGGACACGACCTGCACGGCCTCGTCCTCGGTCCGGACGGCAAACTTTACTTCAGCGTGGGCGATCGCGCCGCCCATGCGGTCGCGAAGGATGGCAGCGTCGCCGACACACCCGACACCGGTTCCGTTTTCCGCTGCAATCTCGACGGCACCCAACTGGAGATTTTCGCCACGGGCCTCCGCAATCCCCAGTCACTTTTCTTCAACGAATACGGCGATCTTTTCACGGGCGACAATGACAGCGACCAAGGCGACGAAGAACGGCTCGTCCACGTTGTAGAAGGCGGCGACAGCGGCTGGCGCATCGGCTATCAGTTCGCGCCCCTCGGCCGGGGCGGCGTTTGGAATATCGAGAAGCTGTGGAACCCGCGGTTCAAAGAACAAGCCGCGTACTTCCTCGCCCCCATCTGCAATATCGAAGACGGGCCGTCGGGCATCGCGTATTATCCGGGCACGGGGTTGAACGAGAGCTACCGCGGCGGAATCTTCATCACGCATTTCAAAGGCGGTTCGGCCCGGAGCGGAATCCACACCTATAACCTGAAGCCGAACGGCGCTTCGTACGCGATCGCGGATGCCAAGCCCTTCCTTTCGCTGGGCCTGCCGAGCGACGTGAAGTTCGGGCCGGATGGCAGATTGTATTTCTCGGACTGGTCGGAAGGCTGGCCGAAATCCAAAAAAGGCCGCATCTACGCCGTCAGCGATCCCACGCAGGCGGGCAGTCCGCTGATGAAGGAAACGCAGGCACTCATCGCGAGTGATTTCACGAAAAAGTCCGAGGACGAACTCGCCAGGCTGCTCGGCCACGCCGACTGGCGCGTGCGGCTCGAGGCCCAGTATTCTTTGGCTGAGCGCGGAGCAAAAAGCATTCCCGCGCTCACTCGCGTCGCGACCAAAACCGCTTCGCCCGCGGCAGCCACTCCTTCCGGTCCCTCAGACCGCTGGCCGAAAGCCGAGCCGGAATTGTTCTCCCGTCTTCACGCGATTTGGGGCCTCGGTCAGGTGGCGGAAAAGGTGCCAGCCGCACTCGGTGCGATCCGCCAACTCCTGCGCGACGCGGAGCCGGAAGTTCGCGCGCAAGCGATCAAGGTGCTCGGCGATCGACGCGATGCGACGCAGGAAAACGCGCTCATCGCCGCTCTGAAGGATGAAAGCAATCGCGTGAAATTCTTCGCCGCACAATCACTCGGGAAACTGACGCGTCCTAAGTCCGTTGCGCCGCTGCTCGCCGCCCTCGAGGCGAACAACGATGAGGACGCCTATCTGCGCCATTCGTTGGTGCGCGCGCTTGCCGGATCCAAAAACCCGAAAGCGCTTAACGCGGCCGTCACTCACAACTCCCGCGCGGGTCGCCTCGGCGTGCTTCTGGCGATGCGCGTTCTCGGCTCCGCGGAAGCGGCTCGTTTTCTGAAGGACGCGGATCCGCTCATCGTCGCGGAAGCGGCGCGAGCGATCAATGACGCCCCCATCAACGCCGCGCTGCCCGCGCTCGCCGCCTTCATCACGATTCCTCCGGACTTCACCCCGCCGGCGTCGACCACACCGCAGACGGAGGCCCGCCCGGGCTCCTCGCTCACGCGGGATCTGGCGCCGCCTTTGGCTGCGGAAGACACCTTCATGCTCCGCGTCCTCAACGCGAATTTCCGTCTCGGCACGCCGGCGCATGCCGCCGCGCTCGTGGCGTATGCGATTCGCGCGGACGCCCCCGCCGGTCTTCGGGTGGAGGCCCTGACGCAACTCGCCGCCTGGGCCAAGCCGCCCGCGCGCGACCGGGTCGTCGGCATTTACCGGCCGCTGAAGCCGGCGACCCGGGATGGAGCCGCCGCCGCAATCGCCCTGCGCCCGGCACTCGAACAACTCCTGGCGCCCACCGATGCGCGCACCGTGCAGGCCGCCGCCATCACCGCCGTGGAAACGCTCAAGATCACCGCGGCCGGCGATCTGCTTTTCGCCCTGGTGAACAACGAACAGCAGCCGGCTGCGGCACGCGCCCAAGCTCTGGTGACACTCTCCCACTTCAAGCATCCCCGCCTCGAAGAAGCCGTTCGGCTCGCCGGGGCATCACCGATTTCGTCGCTCCGCCTCGCGGCGCTGCCCATCGCTGCCAAACTTACCCCCGAGACCGCCGCCCCGGTCGTTTCGCGCCTCGGCACCGAAGGCAATATCGCTGAACAAAAGGTCGCCTTCGAAGCGCTGGGGTCTCTCGCCCACGCTGATGCGGATGCCGTCCTGGGCGCCCAACTGCGCAAGCTGCAGGCCGGAGAGTTGGCCCCCGAAGTTCAGCTCGAACTCGTGGAAGCCGCGAAGAAACGGGAAGATCCCACCGTGAAAAACCTCCTCGCGGAGTATAACGAGCAGATGGAAAAAAGCGGCGACGTGCTCGCGTCGTATCGCGTGGCTTTGAAAGGCGGCGCGATTGAAAAGGGTCGCAAGCTCTTCAACGAACACCCCGTGCTCGCGTGCATCCGCTGTCATAAGGTGGCGGACGAAGGCGCCGATGCCGGCCCAAGTCTGGCAACGATTGGGTCGACGAATTCCCGCGAATACCTCCTCGAATCGATCGTGAAACCAAACGCCAAGATCGCCCCTGGTTTTCAAAACGTCCTACTCACCTTGAAAACCGGCGCGGTTAAATCCGGCACCGTGTCCGTCGAGAGCGACACCGAGTTAACGCTCAAGCTCGCGGACAACACGGTAGCGGCCTTCGCCAAGGCCGACATCGCGAAAAGCGAGGCCGCGCCTTCGAGCATGCCGGACATCTACACCCAGATTCTGACCAAGGCCGAACTGAGGGATGTGGTGGAGTATCTCGCCAGTTTGGGGAGTGGCCCCCGGCCGACGCCGGCAGGACCGGCCCGCGCGGGCACGGTGCCAACACCACCCCGGCCGCGAGCACTGCGCGATCTGACGGCGACACCGTGATGAGGGACTGAACAGGAAATAATATAACTCGAAAAAAGTACAAACGCCCCCGCCGCAGCGCCTGACCGGTCCGAACGGTTCTGGTGACGGGTATCGAGGCTGCCCCGACGCACTTGCGCGCGGGTTTGTCGCATGGGGTGTAAATGACAGCGTAGCCAAGCGTAGCCGTGAGCTGTCGGCCGTTTGAGTGGCGCGGGCATCTTGCCCGTGGGTTCAGAACACGGGCAAGATGCCCGTGCCACTCAAACCCCGTTCATCAGCAGCGCGACGGAGAATCCCGCCGGCTGTCCCTTTTAGCTGAGCATAGGTGAACCTGCGCCAGGGGGTTTTTCCGTTTGCGAGGGTCTCGGGATTCACGCAGGGTCGCCCTCGTTTTTCAAAATCCCGTTATTTGCCGCCTTAAGGCGGCTTCCCGGTAACGATCCTAGCGCGAGCTCCTTCCTCTCCTGACACTCGAACGAAAAATTACGGCTGGGTTTTTCTTGGGTGCCCTCGTGTTGTTGCTCGTCGGCGCAGCCGCGTGGTGGAACGCCCAGCGTCTGAAAGACAGCCACCTGCTCGTGGACCACGCTCACCAGGTCCTCAACCATCTGGAACAGGTCCTGGCCGATGAGCTCGGCATGCAGACAAGCATGCGGGGTTTCGTGATCACGGGCAGTGACGAGATGCTGATTGCCTATGAGCGAGGCCGGGGCGGGTTGCAGATCGCTTTGCGGGAATTGCACCAGCTCCTCGCCGACAATCCTGCGCAACTCGAACGTCTCCACGACGTGGTGTCGCTGACGCAGACCACAGCTGAAATCATGAGCGAGCGGATCGCCGCCCGCCGCGCCCGCGGGCTGGAGTCAACGCGCGACACGCAACGGTTCCTCGATGGGCAGCAGGCGATGGAAACCGTTCGCAGCCGCATCCAGGCCATGGAAAACGAGGAGCGGCGACAGCTGCGCGACCGGCTCGCGCAATTCGACCGGGCATCGGCCACTCATCTCCGGACCATCGTGTTCGCGGCGGGTTCAGCCGCCGGCCTTGTGCTGGCGGCGGCGGTGATCGCGCGCCGGCAATTTCAGCTTCGCCAGCGGACCGAGGCGGCCCTCCGGGAATTTAGCGAAGCCTCGGAAGGCCGTGTCCGGGACCGGACCACTGAGATCGAAGGCGCGAACCGCGTCTTGCAGCAGGAAGTTCTGGAAAGAAAGCGCGTGGAAAACGCCGTGCGCAAAAGCGAGGCGAGTTTAAAGGAGGCCCAGAAACAGGCAAAGATCGGCAGTTGGGACCTCGATCTGGTGGCGCAGCGCGCCGTGTGGTCGGAGGAACTGTTTCGGATGCATGGGCGCGATCCCGCTCTCGGAGCGCCGTCGTTCGCCGACTTCGTCCAGATGGTGCATCCCGAGGACCGGGACGAATTGCTTCGCGCGCACAGCGCCGCGATGGCCGCGAACCTCTCCATGCTCAAGGAGTATCGGATCGTGCGCCCTGACGGACAGATCCGTTGGGTCTTCGCGCGAACGGAAGGATATCGCGATGAACGGGGCGTGCTGGTCCGTCGTTCTGGAACTGAGCAAGACATCACCGACCGGGTGGCCGCGGAAGAAGCGGTGCGCAACAGCGAACGCCGGTTTCGCGCCCTGATCGAGCACAGTGCCGACGGGATTTCGCTGATCGATGCCGACAACAACATTCTTTATTTGAGCCCGGCCGTGACGCGCATCGAGGGCTACACGGCCAGCGAGCTCGCGGGGCGGAATGGAATTGAGAATACCCACCCGGACGACGTGCCCTTCATCCGGGAAGTTGTGGCGCAGCTTTTGGCGAATCCAGGCCAGCCCTTTCCCGTCCTGTGGCGCCGCCGGCACAAGGAAGGCCACTGGCTCTGGCTCGAAGGGGTGGCGACCAACCTCGTCCACGATTCGGCCGTGAAAGCGATCGTCACGAACTACCGCGACGTCACCGAGCGAAAGCGCATTGAAGAGATCCGGGCGCGCCTCGTTTCGATCGTGGAATCATCGGATGACGCAATCGTCAGCAAAACGCTCGACGGCACGATCACGAGCTGGAACCGCGGGGCGGAAAAAATGTTCGGACTCACGGCGGAAGCGGCCATCGGGAAACCGATGCTCATCATCATTCCCCCGGAGCGGCATCCGGAGGAAAAGATGATCCTGGCCCGCATTCAGCGCGCGGAACGGATCGACCATTTCGCGACGACGCGCAGCACCGCGGACGGGCGGCTCATCGATGTGTCGGTGAGCATCGCACCCATCAAGGACGGGAGCGGACGCGTGGTGGGAGCTTCGACGATCGCCCGCGACATCAGCGCGCAGAAAGCCGCCCAGGAGGAAATTCGCCGGTTGAACCTGGAGCTGGAGCACCGAGTCGCACGACGGACCGCGCAGCTCGAAGCGGTGAACAAGGAACTGGAAGCGTTTTCTTACTCGGTGTCACACGACCTGCGCGCGCCGCTGCGCCACATCGATGGTTTCGCCAGCTTGTTGGCGAAGCACACCGCCAGCACGCTGGACGAAAAAGGGCAGCGCTTTCTCGGCACGATTTCGCGAGCGGCCCGACAAATGGGACAGCTGATCGACGATCTGCTCTCGTTCTCCCGGATGGGTCGCGCGCCGATGAACGCGCATAAAATTGATCACGCAACGCTGGTCGCCGACGTGATTCGCGAGGGAAACTTCACCACGAACTATCCCCTTGTCGAATGGACGATCGGGGAACTCCCGCCGGTTCACGCCGACGCGGCGATGCTGCGCCAAGTGTGGTCCAACCTGATCAGCAACGCGGCGAAATATTCCAGCAAAACGCCAAAACCCCGCATCGAGATTGGAACAGCCGGTCCTTCGGCAAAGCCGGAAACATTGCCCGCGATTGAAGAGCAGATCTTTTTCGTCCGCGATAACGGCGTCGGCTTCGACATGACTTATGCCGACAAGCTTTTCGGGGTCTTCCAACGCTTGCACGGTCCGACCGAGTTCGAGGGCACGGGAATCGGACTGGCGAACGTTCACCGCGTCATCAGTCGCCATGGCGGGCGGACGTGGGCCGAGGGAAAAGTCGGCGAAGGCGCGACCTTCTCTTTCTCCCTCCCCGAGAAGCCGGCGTGACCACACCAAACAAAGCTAAATCCGCACGACAGGCTGAAAACGGGTTTTTTCGTGCGCGACAACGGCGTCGGTTTTGACATGACCTACGTCGACAAACGGTTCGGCGTCTTCCAGCGTCTCCACACCCCATCTGAATTCGAAGGCACTCGCATCGGCTTGGCCAACGTTCTTCGCATCATTACCCCCCCAAGGTGATCGCAGCTCCCTCATCCTGCTAAAAACATGTCCTCTCTCCGTCCAATCCTGCTGGTCGAAGACAGTCCCAACGACGTCGAGCTCATCGTCACCGCCCTGAACGAAGCGCGTCTGGTCAACGAGATCGCCGTCACCAACGATGGTGAACAGGCCCTGAATTACCTTTTGCGCCAGGGTCCGTATGGGAAACGCAGCAGCCCTGATCCGGCCGTGATCCTGCTCGATTTGAAGATGCCCAAGGTGGACGGTCGCGAAGTGCTCCGGCGCATCCGGGCCGATGCTCTTCTGAAGCTCGTCCCCGTGGTCATCCTCACCTCTTCACGCGAAGAGCAGGACCTCTTCGAGACCTACAATCTCGGAGCCAATGCCTATCTCGTAAAGCCCGTCGACTTCGAAGCCTTCATCTCAGCGGTCGGAAAAGCCGGCGTGTTTTGGGCGCTGTTGAACGAACCGCCGCCCCTGATGCGACCCGCCTCGGACACTGCGCCTCAGAAATGAAGATTCTTCACCTCGAGGATAATCCGGCCGACGCCGAACTCGTCGCGGCGCTCCTCCTGAGTGAATGGCCGGATTGCACGATTGAGGAAGTTTCCACGCGGGACGCGTTTATCGAACGGCTGGAACAGCGAAGCTACGACATCATCCTTTCGGACTTCAACCTGCAGTCGTTCGATGGCGTGCAGGCGCTGCGGCTCGCCCAGGAACGCGCGCCGGAGACCCCGTTCATCTTCGTCTCGGGAACGATCGGGGAGGACGTCGCCATCGAAGCCATGCGCTCCGGCGCCCACGACTATGTCCTCAAAGACCGGATGCGCCGGCTGCTCGGCGCCATCCCGCGGGCGTTGAGCGGTCACCACGAACGGCGCGCCCGCCGGGCGGTGGAGGACGCGCATCTGCGGCTCGCCTCGGTGTTCGAAAGCACTCCCGATTTTGTCGGCATGAGCGGGATCGATGGCCGCGCCTTTTACATCAACCAGGCGGGCCGGCGCATGCTCGGGCTCGGGGAACACGAGGATCCCGGATTGCTGACGCTCCATGACTTTTATCCCCCCGACGTCGGGCGCCGCATTTTCGAAGAGATCATTCCCGCCGCGGTGCGTGCGGGCACCTGGACGGGAGAAACCAAACTGCTGACGCGGAAGGGGACGACCATCCCGGTGTCCCAAGTCATGATCGCGCACAAGGTCGGCGACGGGCAGGTGCAATATCTCTCGACGATCATGCGCGACCTCACCGCGGCGAAGGCCGCGGAAAGCCGCATTCGCGAGCAGGCCGATCTCATCAACAAAGCGCGGGATGCGATCATCGTCTCCGACCTGGGGGGACGGGTCACTTTCTGGAATCAGGGTGCGGAGCGAATTACGGGATGGACGGCCGCGGAAGTGGCGGACCGGACATTCGGGGAAATTTTCAGTTCGAACTGCGAAGTGCAACTTGCCGCCTGGCATGACGCACTCGACGTCACCGAGGAGTGGCGCGGCGAACTTCGTCTAATCAGCAAATCCGGACGGACCTTCGTCTTCGAAGGGAGCTCCACCCTGATTCGCGATGACCGGGGAGAGCCGGTTTCACGTCTCAGCATTCTCAGCGACACTACGGAGCAAAAGAAACTTCAGGAGCAGTTCCTCCGGGCGCAGCGATTGGAGAGCATCGGCATGCTGGCCGCGGGCATTGCCCACGATCTCAACAACGTGCTTGCGCCGATTCTGATGGCCGCGCCGATGTTGCGGGAACGCGCCGCCGATCCTTCCGACCAGCGGTTGCTCGAGACGTTGGAAAAAAGCGCCGAACGCGGCGCCGGGCTCGTCCGCCAGATTCTCGCCTTCGCGCAAGGCACCGATGGCGGACGGCAGCTCGTGCAGCTGAAACATCTCGTTCGCGACATCAGCGGAATCATCCGCGAAACATTTCCCAAGGGCATTCTTCTCCAGGAGGACCTGCCGAAGGCGCCGTGGCCGGTGAATGCCAACCCCACCCAGGTTCACCAAGTCTTGTTGAATCTGTGCGTCAACGCCCGTGATGCCATGCCGCAGGGCGGCGAGCTTCACCTCCGGGTTGAACAGGCGGTGCTCGACGAAACCGCCGCGGCCGCACTCGAAGGAGGAAAAGCCGGTGCCTGGGTGGTTCTGCACGTGGAAGACACCGGCACCGGCATTCCCCCCGAAGTGCTCGCGCACATCTGGGAGCCGTTCTTTACCACCAAGACCGCTGACAAAGGCACCGGCCTCGGCCTCTCCACCGTGCGCGGGATTGTGGAAAATCATCAGGGATTTGTGACCCTGCAAACCGCCGTCGGACGCGGCACCACGTTCCGCGTTTATCTGCCGGCCGTGGAAGCCGACGTTAAAAAGGAGTCCGGGCGTTCTCCTCCTCCCTTCCTCCAACGCGGCACCGGGGAGCTGATCCTGGTCGCGGACGATGAAGTTCATGTGCGTGATGTGACGGCAGCCACGCTGGCGCGGCACGGCTATCGCGTTCTTCTGGCTGGCGATGGCACCGAAGCGGTCGCGCTGTTCGCGCCCCGGAGCAACGACATCAGTCTCGTGATCACCGATCTCGGCATGCCCGATCTCGACGGCGCCGGTTTCGCGGCAATTGCCCGCCACCTGAATCCACGGGTCAAAATCCTGGCAGTCAGCGGTCATTCCGACGCCGGGAAGGCAAAGCACGCGGAAAGCTTTTCGGATGCGTTCATGCGAAAACCATTCAAGCCCGACGCGCTGCTCAAAAGGGTGCGAACGTTAATTCACCCTGAGTCAGTGAATCCGCTTCCGAAGCCGTAGTCTTCGTCCGATCCCTCTGGCGCGCGGGAAATCGAATCAGCGCTCCGATTGCCCGACGCTCGAAACCCGGCCATTCACGAGCCTTGTCGCGCGAGCAACCGGCGCACTCCCTCGATCGGCGTGTCCTCCACCGGGATCAGCGACAGCGGCGAATTCGAAATCAGCGCGGGCGCCACGGCTCGGTGGGTCAGAATCGGCCCACTCAACGCCGCGCGCACGGTCGGCATCGATCCCTCGGGAAAGAGCTTCGTGGCCAGAGTCGTCGCGAGTTGCAGCAGCTCCCCCGCGGAACTGATCACCAATTCGCGCGCGGTCGCATCGCCGTCACCGGCGAGTTGCAACACGGCGGGCGCCAACGCGGCGATCACGCGGTTGGGTTCCTGATGGTGATAGAAATAGTGGGTGATCGCATTCGCATCAGCACCGGGCCCGAGCTGCGCATGCTCGCAAACCAGCGCCCCCAGCGAGGAACGCGCCGCGCAGCCTTGCGCTTCCAGCAGCGCGCGAACCACCACCCGCCTTCCAATATCGTAGCCACTGCCGGCATCCCCGAAACGCCAGCCAAGCCCACCGGCATAATGCAGCGTACCCTCCGGCGCGCGGGCCGCTACAAACGACCCCGTGCCTCCATGGAGGACGATTCCAGGTTGGCCGTGGGTCGCGAGTTCGAGCACGGGCAACGAATCATCGCTGGAAGACACCTCGCCATAACCGCTCAGATCCGCGGCAAACGCCTGCCAGAAAGAGCGGCTGCCCGCCATGCAGAGCATGGTGCTGACGATCTTCGGCGGAGGAGCCCACGGGGCGATCGTCGCGGCCTGCGAAATGGCCTGATTTCGCAGCGACTCCAATGCGGCGAGCACAATCGCGCGCGCCTTCTCCGGCCCCACGACACTCGGATTACAGCCCGCGCCCACATGGACCCCGATGACCGCGCCGCTTCCATCCAAAAGGATGCCTTCGGTTTTCGTCCCACCACCGTCGAAACCGATTTTGAACTGAGAACTCATGCGCAAATTGAACCCCCTAGATCGACGCGATCTTCACCAAGTTCATTTAATTACCCCGGGGAATTTTCAAGCCAGTTGCCGGCTTAACCTCCCGGCATATTTCTTCCCGAGCTCACGGTTGTATTCAATCGCCCCCGGGAGATTCTGGCTCCGCAACAACGGGAGTGGATGACCATTGGCCCCAAGCCATTCGATGACCGCGAGCATCAGCCAGTTGAGCACGGAACAACCGATGAAGGTGGAAGTCGGCCCCGCCTGCACGCCCGGGCTGCTCTCGACAATCGCGTCGCCCGGAACACCGCCGTTGTCGAGCACATGGTCGGCAACCTCGAAGAGGCGCTTGCCGCTCGCGTGTTGGGAAGGCGTGACTCGTGACATGGCCATGCAAGTGAGCACGACCACCGTCAGCCCTTTTTGTTTTCCGTAGAGCGCCACATCGATCGGCGAACCATTCTTCCCTGAATTCGAAATCACGATCAGCGTCTCGCCCGCGCGGAGCTGATGCTGACGGTCGTAACGCTCGACGAGCTTCGTCCCGTAGCCGGGCAGGTTCTCAATGAACCCTGCCGTCGGGTCGATGATCCCGCTGACGCAAACGAGTCCGCCCGCCCGACCGATAATCTCGCGGGAGATAAGTTCGCTGTGTCCGCTGCCGAAGGTGTGAACCACGCCGCCCTGCGCGATCGAGGCTCCCATGACCGGCGCCAGCTGGGCGATCACGGGCGCGTTCGCGGTCCAGGCGCGCGCGAGGAGTTCGTTCGCCCGATCGAAATAGTTTTGAGGCAGCGAAGGCATGCGGGGGTGCGAACAGCGTTAGTAGAAGAAGGTGATACTGATCGAGCCAAAGACGGCAGCCTTGGGCTGGCCTTTGAATTCATCCGAACGCACGGCCTGGGCATACGTGATCTGCCAGCGCTGCGTTCCGACCGCGATTCCGCCAATCAAATCGCCGACCCACGTTTCCCGTTTCACTCCCGCGCTGGACCGAAAAGTGTTTCCCTCGATCGTGACGTCATGCGCCACCACGCGGCCGTCAACGGCCCCAAAACCGAAGACACTCCACGGCGGCCGGCGCACACTGTTCGAGTCGCCGGTCGCGCGAATCAGATTCGTCCCAAAATCAGCCGGCAGCCGCCAGCCAACCCGGACTTGGGCGCCGGCATTCGCATACGTGAAAATATTCCCGAGGCTGATTCCGACATGAGGCAGAAAGTCGGCCCCGAAGCCATCACGGGCGTTCTGCGTTGCGATGCGGTAAGTGCGATCGAACACCAGATTCAATCCGAGTTCATTGTGAATCTGATTGCTCCAGCCATTCGCGGGCGCGACGTCGATCAGATGGTGGAAATTGTTCTGCACCTGTTTGCCCAACGCACCCGGACCAACCAGTCCGAAAGTAACCTCGACCGCGTCGAGGCGAGCGAGCGAGCGAGCCGACGGCTGCGGCGGCGCATAAACTTGAAACGCCACCCCCGCATACAGCCAGGCCGCATAGGGACGGTCATTGGGCTGGTAGGCGGCCGTGGCGGTATTGACGGGAGTGTAGATATTCTGACCGAGCGACAGACCGAGTTTGTAAGCGTGGCCGGGCGGAACGAGGGTGCCCAAGGTGCGGGCGAGCCTCTGCACTGACAGCGGTACGGGTCCGCCCGTAAACGAGGCCAGGTCCGTGGAGAGAAAGGAAACCTTGAACCCGTTGGTGTAATGCTCGTCGGTACCCGCGAAATATTTGTCGTTCTCCGAATAGATCGTCACCGAGCCGAACTCGAGTCGTTCGGCTGGCAGATTCGGAGCTGGCTGATCCACCGCCGCGCGGACGTTTAAGCAGGCGCCAGTGGCGAGCAGCAGAAGAGCAAGGGAGACGAGTGAGCGGTGATAAAACACCCGCCGAAGATGTGCGCGAACATTCCGCTGGCGAGCGTTTGCCGGCGAAAAAAAGAAAACGCGCGGAAGCAGGCTCAAAGCTCCCATCGTCCGTAAATGCCACAGGGAAGAATTTTCCCGTCGGCCTCGACGGGCAACCCGACTTCCCCCGCCGTGATCGTGCCGCCGCGACCGTGCAGCAGTTCAGCCAGCAGATTCGCCACGACGGTCGGCGAAAGGCGCGCCGTGTAAGCGTTGATCAGAAAAAACAGCGGCTGCTCGCTGAGCACGGCGCGGCACTCCAGCAGGAGTTCCCAGAGATGATCCTCCAGCCGCCACATCTCCCCGGTGTTGCCCCGCCCGTAAGTGGGCGGGTCCATGATGATGGCGTCGTAATGCCGGCCGCGTTTGATTTCGCGACGCACGAACTTCAGGCAATCATCGGTCAGA
>JBDSSU010000489.1:0-3578 GCA_039928635.1 Opitutaceae bacterium
GCAGGTGTTGAGCACGACGAGCGTGTTGAGTTCGAAACGGAGATCGACGTGGTCTCCCGCTTGCGAGTTTCCGCTCACGAACGTGAGACGACCCGCGTCATCCGCGATCACCTTGCTGAAGAGATTGAGGTTCGGAACCAGGTCGCGTGGCCCCAGACCCCATTTCGCGAGCTCGATCAGAAAGCAGTCACGACCGTTGCGATGGTAGTCGTTCCGGGCGGTCTGGTAATTTTTCTCGCCGTATTTCGATGCGACAAGTTTCACGTCAGAGCAGCCACAGACAGTGTCATGCCAGCCCACGGTGTCCGCGGTGATCGAGGCGAGCACCCGCCCCATGTCGGAGTGGAGACAATAGGGATGACGCAGGTAAAAAATATGCTGACCCTTGAGCGTGTCCGGGAGGTTGTAACGCTCCGTGGGGACATCGGCGTTGTAGAGCAGCAGGGCGACATTCGCGCCCCCGCCGACATCCGTGAGGCGGAGGGTTTTCCCGCGCGAGATCACGCCGGACCACATGCCCGAATGCGTCAGCATCCGCGTGTAGAGCGGTGCCGTGGGGTTGGTGTCGATGACGAGGTCCATGGTGAGTGGTGTTACGTTTGTGCCGTTTCGTGTGACGTCAAGGGTTGGGGAGGGTGCCGATAGGACTTATAGGACTTATAGGACTTATAGGACCTATGGGACCTATGGGACCTATGCGACCTATGGGCCGCTGCGCCGTAGCCCTAGAGGAGCGGTGGCATCGCCGTGGCGGTGAGAGCGAGGCGTGCGTGCTTCACGCCTTTGCAGGCGCCCAAGGTGTCGGCGAGCGCCCGCAGTGAGCGGGCCTGCCCCTGCACCAGCAGCACTTCGAGATAGTGGTGATTCTCGAGGTGCACGTGCATGGACGTCACGACCATGAGATAATTCTGGTGCTGGATGTCGGCGAGTTTTCGCTGGAGGTTTCGCTTCCGGTAATCGTAAACGAGGCTGATGGTGCCAGCCATCCTCTTGGTCCCGAGTTCCTGGGCGTGGTCGATCAACTGCTCGCGCGCCATCTCCGCGATCGCATGGGAGCGGTTGGGGAATTTCCGGCGCGTCACCATGTCGTCGAGCTCGTCGAGCAGGTCGGACGGAAGCGAAACGCTGAAACGGGCAAGGCTGGGGCGGCGACGGGTCATGGCGGGAGAAAACGTCACGTTGGGAGAGGCGGAAGTTTCGGCCAATGGCAAAACGGAGTCGGTCATGCTTCCCGTTATTCCACATCGTCGCCGGCCTGGGTCAGCCGGACGATGGGAAGCTTTTCGACGCTGCCGTCCGTGAGCCGCGGATGAATGAGTTCGTCGAGGCGGCGACGCGTCGCGAGGAACTCGGGCGAGTTCAGCTGCGCCGCACTGCGCGGCCGCGGCACGGGCACCTCGATGATTTCCTGGATTTCACCCGGGTGGGCCTTGAGAACCAAGATGCGATCGGCGAGGAGGATCGCCTCATCGAGGTCGTGAGTGATGAACAAAATGGTGACGTCGACATTCCGCCAGATTTCCAGCAAGTGCGCCTGCATTTGGGCGCGCGTCTGGGCGTCGAGCGCGCCGAAAGGTTCGTCCATCAGCAGAATTCGCGGTTGCGCGGCAAGCGCGCGGGCGATCGCGGTGCGTTGCTTCATCCCGCCGGAGAGCTGCGCCGGATAGGAGTCCTTGAAACGAGTGAGGCCGACGAGATCGATCCACTGGAGCGCTTCGCGTTGGGCCTGGTCCCGCAGGATGCCTTTCATTTCGAGGCCGAACATCACGTTGCGGGTGACCGTCAGCCACGGGAACAGCGTGTAGCCTTGGAAGACCATGCCGCGATCGGGACACGGGCCGCTGACTTCCTGCCCGTCGAGCAGCATGCGACCGGCGGTCGGCGTTTCGAGGCCCGCGATGATCCGGATGAGAGTGGATTTTCCGCAGCCGGAGGGCCCGATCACACAGAGAAATTCGCGACGGTGGACGCGAAAGGAAATGTCACGCAGCGCGGTGACGGTGCCGCCGTTGCTGGCGAATTCGCGCGTGAGGTGATCAACGTCCAGCACCACCGGGCGCTCTTTCAACCGGCGAAACCGTTCCGCCACCGCGGCCGTTTGCACGCGATAATCGGGGAGGGAAAAATCAGGCGCGGAGATCATGAGCGCAGATTGGATTCTGCTTTCGGTTTTTCACCGATCAGGACCAGATTGCGACCGGCGAAGATCCGGCCGAAAAACGCCCGCACGCGGCTCTGGCGGGGATTCCTCCAGGCGAAGAGGCGGTTGCCGGCGAAGGCCAGCGCCTGGTCGGTCGCGAGCCCGATCACGCCGATGATGATGATGGCGGCATAAACGTTGTCGAAGTTCCGATACTTCGCCTGCTGGTTGATGAAGAACGTGATTCCGCTGCTGACGCCCACGACTTCGGCGACGATGAGATAAGTCCACGCCCAGCCGAGCAGGATGCGCTGGTCGTTGTAGAGATCGACGAGGCTGCTCGGCACGATCACGCGGAGGAGCAGCTGCCGCGGGCGTGCGCCCAGCGTCTGCGCGGCCTCAACCAAAGCAGGATCGTGACGCCGCACGGTGTTGGCGATGACGAGTACCTGCTGGAAGAACGTTCCGATCACGATGATCGCGATCTTCGGCGCGTCGTAGATTCCGAGCACGGCGACGGCGAGCGCGCCAAACGCCGGCGCCGGCATGTAACGCACGAAATCGATGACTGGCTCCGCGAGCCGGGAGACGGGCGGGTAGGCGCCGCAGAGAATTCCGAGCGGAACGCCGAGCAACGAGGAGATCGCGAATCCCCAGAAGATGGTGCGGATGCTTAGCCAGAGACTTTGGTGCAGCCACAGATCGCCCCGGAGAATGGGCGCGGTGTTGAACGCACTCCAGAAAGCGCGGGCAACCTGGTGCGGGGCGGGGAGGAAAACCGGATTGGCCCGGACGCCCTCAGCGATGCGGCCACCGGTCGCGGCGATCTTCGCGTTCTCCTCGGCGAACACCGCTCGTTCCACCAACAATTCCGCCTTGAACCAGCTCACGTCCCCCGGCGATGCCACTTTAATCGCAGGATGCCACAGCCACGGGACGTAGCTCACCAGCGCCCAGAGGACGATCGGCAGCAGGAACGACAGCAGGGTGAGGACGGCGCGGGTTCGCGGGGGCAGTTCCCTGCCGATGGCGAACACGCGCGGGCGCGGCGGCATGGTGAAACGTAGCGGTTTGAGCTGTAGGCGGGGTGCCCTCACCCCGCTCCGACATTTTTTGCCGCGACATACTGCGGGGTGAGGGCACCCCGCCTACATGCACGGCAGGCTCGCTGGGAGCGGTTTTATTTCTTCGCGGCGGCGATCGCTTCGGCTGTGAGCTTGGCGTCGATGTAACTGGCGACGTCCTGCGATTGCTTATAGACGGCGTTCTTCACGTTGAAGTCGTTGGCCACTTTGGCAGAGCCCATGAGTGAGCTGAAGCCGTCGCCCTTGGCGGCGATGATTTTCGCGCTCTCCGCCAAGGAGAGGAATCTCGTGCCGCCCAGGAAGGCCGCGTATTCCGCGGGAGTAGAACCCGTCCGCGCCGCCATGATCTTCAG